>NZ_JAIHAO010000004.1:0-94711 GCF_020054765.1 Caloramator sp.
ACAGGACGTGCCGAGCCGAGCGGCCATCAGGACGATGGCATCGCGAGGGTAGGACTTTTTCAAATAAAGAAAAGCTTAGAATTGCTTGGCGAAATGAACGAATGCATTAAAATCCTTCATGGGTCTAATCAATATATAACTTTTTCAACAGACTGAGGGTATTTAAAAACACCCTTTATTTCATCCTATATCTAATTATATACTCATCAAAATCCCAAGTTTCAAGAAATTTTTGTGCTGAATTATATCCTGACATATATAGTTTTTGCTTCATAGAATTAGATATAGAAAAATCAGTAGTATTTACTCCAAGAGTAGGAATCAAAATAGTTCTTACAAAATCCTTATTTTTTATATACCTTAATTCATTCTCCTCAAGCATTGTATTTACAATGTCCATTATATAATCTCTTAAGGATATATAATCCTTTTTAGGCTTTGGTGCTGGTTCCTGCAACTTAAATCCAAAGGTTGGCCAACGTGGGACACCATCAACATCAAATATCCAAACAGGAAAATTACTTAAAATTCCACCATCAACAATATAATGCATCTCTTCCTTTACCTTTAATTTAACTGGTTTAAAGTAAAGTGGAATACTCATACTCATACGTACTGCCTTTGCTACCTCAAATTCTAAAGGATCTATTCCATATTCCTTCAAATCATCTGGAAGTACTAATATATCCTTTTTAGTTATATCTGATGCAATTATCTTTAGTATAGGTTCATCATTTCTAATGAAATCTTTAAATTTTACCTTTCCCTTCTTCTCTAAAAGACATCTAAGCCACTCTTCAAACGCATCTCCTGAATAGATTGCTTTACTAATAATAAGCCCCAATATCCCCCCTATTAATGGCAACGACTGAATCGAATCTTTATCTTGAAATTTAATAAAATCAAAATTAAATAGAATCTGTTTCAATTCATCAGCGTTATAGCCCGCTGCAATTAAAGAAGCTACAATTGAACCTGCCGATGTGCCTGCAACCTTGTTAAATCTATATCCTCTCTCCTCCAAGTATTTTATTGATCCTAAGAAGGCAATCCCCTTTACTCCTCCACCCTCAAACACAGCATCAATATACATCCAAATCATTCCATAAATTACTTACAATATTATATTATGAGCAAATTCTTAAATTGTTTTTAATTATAATAAAAAGACATAGGCAATGTATAGCTACATTACCTACGTCTATTTAATCTACTACTTAAGTTCATTAAGTCTTCCCATAACCTTCTCAAGCATTTCTTTATACTTTGCAAGTTTTTCCTTCTCCTCATCAACAAGCTTTTGTGGTGCCTTTGCTACAAAGTTTGGATTATTAAGTTTGCCTTCTGCCCTTTCTACTTCCTTTTCAAGCTTTTCTTTTTCTTTAGTTAGCCTTTCAATTTCCTTTTGTTTGTCAATCAAGTCTTCAAGAGGCATATATATTTGTGCACCCTCTGTAACCTGAGATACTGCATCCTTTGGTATTTCATTTTCGCCTATAAATACAACCTCAGATGCAAAGGCAAGTTTTTCAAAATAAACAGCACCATCTTCAAATGCCTTCTTTGCGGCTTCATTTGAAGGTATAATCATTATCTTTGCTCTTCTTGAGTTTGGAACATTCATTTCTGCCCTTACATTTCTTATGGCTCTTATAGCATCAATTACATATTCCATTGATTTCATATCTTCTTGATAATTTCTATCTTCCCTAAATTCTGGCCATTTAGCAATTGTTATTGATGGTGTTTCATCAGTTATATGCTTGTAGATTTCTTCTGTTATAAATGGCATAAATGGATGTAGAAGCTTTAAGCTATCCTTTAATACTTCAATTAATGTTATTTGTGCTGCAGCCTTTGACTTTTCATCATCTCCATATAATCTTGGTTTTACAAGTTCAATATACCAGTCACAAAGCTCTGACCAGATAAAATCATATATTTTTTGTGCTGCAATACCAAGTTCAAATTTATTTAGATTATCAGTAACTTCCTTTGCTACTTCATTTATTCTACTTAGTATCCATCTGTCTGCTGTATTTCTTATATCATTTGCTTCACTCTTGTATCTATTTACAAGCTCCTCATCATAGTTCATAAGCATAAATCTTGATGCATTCCAAATCTTATTAGCAAAATTTCTTGATGCCTCTACCCTTTCCATATAGAATCTCATATCATTTCCTGGTGAATTTCCTGTAACAAGGGTAAATCTTAATGCATCTGCACCATATTTATCTATTATCTCAAGTGGATCTATACCATTGCCAAGGGATTTTGACATCTTTCTTCCCTGTGAATCTCTAACAATACCGTGTACTAATACGTGTTTAAATGGAACACTTCCCATTTCATTTATTGCTGAGAATATCATTCTTGCAACCCAGAAGAAGATTATATCATAACCTGTAACTAAAACATCAGTTGGGAAGAAATACTCTAAATCCTCTGTCTTATCAGGCCAACCCAATGTTGAAAATGGCCATAGTGCAGAACTAAACCAAGTATCTAACACATCTTCATCCTGTTTCAAATTAGATGAATTACACTTTGTACAAACATTTGGCTCATTTGATGATACTATTACCTCTCCACAGTCTTGGCAGTACCAAACAGGAATTCTATGTCCCCACCAAAGTTGTCTTGAAATACACCAGTCTTGAATATTTTCCATCCAGTTGAAATAAACCCTTGCAAATCTCTCTGGAACAAATTCAACTTCTCCATTTTTTACAGCCTCAATTGCTGGTTCTGCAAGTGGCTTCATCTTTACAAACCACTGCTTTGACAAAAGTGGCTCAACTGTTGTTCCACATCTATCGTGAGCACCAACATTATGATTATGCTCCTCAATTTTTACAAGTAGCCCTAATTCTTGAAGATCATTTACTATTTGCTTTCTTGCATCATATCTATCAAGTCCAGCATATTTACCTGCAAGCTCATTCATTGTTCCGTTATCATTCATAACAACTATTTGTTCAAGATTATGTCTTTGACCTACTTCAAAGTCATTTGGATCGTGAGCTGGAGTAATCTTTACAGCACCAGTTCCAAATTCCATTTCAACATATTCATCAGCTATTATAGGAATTTCTCTATTAACAAGTGGAAGAATTAGAGTTTTTCCTATTAAATACTTATATCTTTCATCATTTGGATTAACTGCAACTGCAACATCTCCAAGCATTGTCTCTGGTCTTGTTGTTGCAATAACTATATATTCATCGCTATCCTTTACAGGATATTTAATATGCCATAGGTTACCTTGCTTTTCTTGATATTCAATTTCTGCATCTGAAAGAGCTGTCATACATCTTGGACACCAGTTTATAATTCTATTTCCTCTGTATATAAGTCCCTTATTATATAATCTAACAAATACTTCTCTAACAGCCTTATTTAAACCTTCATCCATAGTAAATCTTTCGCGAGTCCAGTCACAGGATGCACCCATCTTTTGTAACTGTTTCTTTATTCTCTCTCTATAGGTATGTGTCCAATCCCAAACGTGATTTAAAAACTCTTCCCTTCCTATCTCCTTTTTGTTTATACCCTTCTTTGCAAGTTCAGCCTCAACCTTTACCTCTGTTGCTATACTTGCGTGGTCCTCTCCTGGAAGCCATAGTGTTTCATATCCCTGCATTCTTTTCCATCTTATCAATGCATCTTGAAGGGTATTATCAAGGGCGTGCCCCATATGAAGCTGTCCTGTAATATTTGGAGGTGGCATTACTATTGTAAAAGGTTTTTTCTCTCTATCAACCTTTGGTGTAAAATATCCCTTTTCTAACCATTCATTATATAATCTTTCTTCAAACTCCTTAGGATCATAATTCTTTGCTATATTCTTGTTATCTTCCATTTTAGAACCTCCTTTATTATATAATACTCATAATCTTCAAACATCCTATTGCTGCTATTGTTAGTCCTATTAACTTTATAATAAGTTCTTTATTTTGGCTAAAGCTAAATAGTTTAATTATTTTTTTAGAGCCATAGGTTAATATGCCACCAACTACTGCAAGTATGTATCCCACCAAAACACCTCCATATAAAAAGGTCCTTCGCACGCTAAGGGCGAAGGACCGCGGTACCACCTTAATTCTGCAAAAATGCAGCTCTTATTTTAATAACGGTTTCCCGTTTCATCCTACTCAATTTCAGATGAAAAGCTCCAAAGCTACCTTCGATAGTACTTTACCTAAGAAGACCTCTCAGCCTATGAGTCTTCCTCTCTTTTAGGTGTTACTACCTACTCCTCTTCTTCACAGCTTCTATCTATTAACTTTTATTTATTATTATATTACAAAATACTACATTGTCAACATATTTATCTTCTATTTTGAAGAAGAAGATAAAAACCACCCAATACCATAACTACGGGTATAAAATACTGCTTAACAAAGGATTTAACCATTATGTACAATTCATTTGTCCCAAAAGCTTTATTTACTATTGAAAGTACACCAGCCAATATTAACAAAACTGCTAATATGTTAATTAAATATTTTATATCTATATTTTTTTTATTGCCGTATGCATCCTTGCTATAAAATCCACTAAATATAAAATAATCGTCCTCTACATATTTACCTGCATCTAAAAGCGAAGCAGTTTTGAAGGTATCCACAAAGGCATATATCCAAATAAAAAATTGCAATATACTTCCAATAGCACTTAACCCAAAAACCGAAAATACGGGTTTAATTAATAAAAATAGTGCAAGTGCCTCCAATCCCTTTCTATAAAGACCTAAATACATATATCCAACACCTGGAATTAGTGCTGCTATAAATGTAGAAAGTGAATTTCTCCTCATATTTCTCACCTCTTCCCTTTATTTTATATAATTATTACATTTTTTAACCATAAAATCAAGATTAACACAGACGAAAAATGTAACTAAACACCATCAAGCAACATAATATAAATTGATATAAAAAAAAAGGAGATGTATGTATGAAATTTAAAAAAACAATAGCTATACTATCGATATTGATTTTAACTTTATCAGCTTTTTCTGGATGTAAAAAAGAAGAAACAAAGAAGGATTTAGTAAAGGTAAGACTTAATGAAGTAGTTCGTTCAATCTTCTATGCACCTATGTATGTTGCAATAAGTCAAGGATTCTTTGAGGAAGAAGGACTTGAAATTGAGCTTTCAACAGGGCAAGGTGCAGATTCGACTATTACAAAAACACAATATTAAAAATAGTCATCTAGGATAATTGTTTTTTAACCCTAGTTGACTATTTCATATAGCCAATTCTTTACCATACCACCACCTCTATTATATTATTCTACGCTGAGGTAGGATTTCCTGCAAAAATAAAAAGCCCATGGAGGGCTTTTATTATTTTATTTTTTAAATTTTTTTATAGTATGCAATTATAGTAATTATAATCAAAACAAAGCAAACCAAATTAAATATGTATGCTATTGGATATTTCTTAAAACATTGTATTACACGTAATCCATACCACCCTTTACAATTATCACACAAATATTTTTTGCATTCTGAACTTATTTCTTTTTTTGTTAATTTGGATATAGAATGCAAAAGCATAAATATTATGTTAAACGTAACAAATCCAACTATTAATATCACAAAAGTTAAACGATATTTACTTACCAAGTGCATATTATTTAATGCACTGCCTAAAATATTTATACCTCCAAAAAAAGCTATTATTACTGCTGAAAATATACCTAAAATAGATATTATATCTCCATATATCATTTTAAGTTTTTCCTCTTGTTCATTAAATAAAGTTTGTAGTTCCTTTTTAGATTCATCTGTATAGTTTTTAACTATTTTTAATTGTTCTTCATTGTGTTTCTTCCTTATAGTTTCTAAAACTACATGATCGTACATCTTATCAACTTTTTCTGCATATTCATTCATATTATTTTTTTTTAAATAATCTACAAGTAATAATAAATTACCAATTAAATATTCTGTATCCTGATCATCTAATTTATACAAAACATAAGAGGATATTCCTGAATAATGGTGTCTTTTATTTTTATCATAAAAATCAACAATATTAGCAGCAATTTCTTCTTTACGTTTATCATTATCTTTTTCTATATCAAAATCAGAAATTTCTTCTAGTAAATTATGTATTTTATCCCTCATTACTATCCCCCATATATTCTATTTTTATTTTTTTCAAAATAATCCTTTATACTATCAATTGAAATTATTTCATTTCTTTCACTATATTTTTCCCAAGGGTCCTCCATATGCGTTCTTTTTACTAATTCCCACGCATCAATTCCCAAATACCCATCTATCACTTTATCAATTAACCTTTTGTCTTCATTCAAAATTTTATTTTGTTCAAATTCTTCAAATTTTGTAATAAACTTTAAGTTCTCTTTGTCTAAAAGAAGTTTATAATAACCCTTTTGAATATCCGAAATTTCATTATTTGCGTAATCTTTATATTCATCATAAACTTCCTTCACGACAGGCCCATGTCTCCAATTTAAAATTTCCTCTTTAAAACAAGGAATCCCTTTTTCAACTAAAAATGCAGCTTGAATATAATACAATATTTTTTGTAATTTTAAGTTACTTACTGGATTCCCTTTTTCAATAGCATAATTAATTACATATTGAGCTATATCTAAAGCGTTATATTTTCCCTCCTTGTTCATAATAAAATCCCCCTTATCTTTTATTTCTTCATCTGTAATATATTTCTTGCCATTGTCAGAATTAATGAACAATTTCATCAAATTAAATAATACTTTTTTTAACATATATTATATACCTCCATTGCTGTTAATACAATACATTTAATGTTAATATTTTCAAATACATATTTACTAATATTTATTTTGATTCTTCCACATTTAGAATTAAAATATAACTCAAAAAATAAAAAATCCTGACACTATCTTTCGACAGTACCAGGATAAAATTAAAAAAAGAAAAAGCCCCAGCCTATTTGCTGGGGTTCTTCGCAACTGATTGTCCGAAATATACACCTACAACCATCATATATGCAGCCATGAACTGTTCTGATGTGATTTTGCCTATCAATGCTAAATAGCAAAATACAAGTGTCATAAAAATTGATATAAGCCACTTCGCACTTAAGAATTTATTCCAATTCATACTATCCCTCCTATTCAAATAAAGATTTTCTTGTAGCAGGTCCTACATATCCATCTACAACAAGGCCCTTCTTTTTCTGAAAATCTCTCACAGCTCTATCAGTAGCAGGGCCAAAACTACCATCTACTGCAAGATTATATCCAAATTCATTCAGTTTCTCTTGTAGTTTTTTAACATATTCTCCCTTATGGCCCATCTTCATAATAGGCCAGTCTGGGATTTTTCTTTCTTTCAATTGTTCCTTGAACAATTGCCATTTTGACCAATTATTCGCTGACATTGAAGCAGGACAAAGTTTCCTTGATGTGTCATAATGTCGCACAACTCGGTCAAGTGGAATGTTGTACTTCTTCATCAAATACTTTGTTAGTTCAATAGTGTTTGCAACTGCTTTGTTGTAGTCTCCGTCTGCATTTACACAAATTTCAATCCCTATGCTGTTTTTATTAGTTATGCCGAACTTGCCTTTCCCATCCCCACAATGCCAGCTTGCGTTGGCTTCATCAACTATTTGTAATATTTTTTTATCGTCTACAAAGTAGTGTGCACTTGCGTTTCTGTTGCCACCATTGAAATAATTGTAGTGTGCGTCTGCGTTTGCACCTTTGTTTTTGTTGCCTGTATCGTGAATGACAATATATTTTATTGTTTGTCCATTTCTTGAGCTGTAGTTATATTTTATCAGCTTTTTTTCGATGTTCATACTTTCACCTTCCTAATACATTTGATACTAAAAAAGCAACAGCTCCCGAAATGAGAGCTGTTATAACCTTATCCCAGTTATTTGCTGGTCTTTTTTCTATGTCGTCTATTTTATCCGCTATCTTACCTACTGCTTTTCTTATATCGTTTATTGCTTCAAATATCCTGTCAAACTTTTCTTCAAACTTTGCATTTGTTTGCTTCATATCAATTATGTCGGCTCTGATGTTGTCTACATCTTTTTCAAGCTCAGACACTCTTTTTGCAAGAGTGTCTACATAGATACAGTCTTTGCAGTCATTCATGTTGCACCTCCGATTATTTTGTAATTAAATTAAAGTCCACTATGTCACCCCCCTCTCTTTAAATAGAAAGAGGGGGAATAAAACTATTCACCCTCTTGTTGTGTTTCTTTATTTGCTTGTTGTTGTTGCTTTTGATTATTAATGTTTAAAATTGTTATTTGTTGTAAAATGTTTTCAAGGACTAGTTCTACCACTTCGGCAGGTAAACCACTATCATTAATCACTTTCACAATGTCATTTCTAAAATTTTTAAGTTGCATATTTCTACCCCCTTTATTAAATATATTCTGTTATTAAATATCTTCTGCGTTTACAAACGTTTTATCATATAACTCATTATTTTTAACAAATTCATATGCTTGTCTTAATGGGTTGTTATTTAATTCATTTAACAAGTCAGTATTAAAGAATTTATCAAATTCTTTTGGATTACAATTAAAAGTTTTAATATCAAGTGGGGTTGAGTTATTATCTCTTGCTTCCTTGTTTAAATACCCCGCTATACGTATTTTTGCTATTTTATATTGATAATTAACTCCTAACTCAATAATTCTCCAATATGAAGCATTTACTCCATATAAAGTTGGCAATTCTTTTTGTAACGCCATTAAACCACCTCCTATATAATATAACCCACAAGGAAAGGGGTTTGTGAATTATTCCCCTAACCTTGTGTTTAATTCCTGAATTTTTATTGTTAATTCTTCAACTTTATTTTGAAGTTCTTTAACGACTGCCCCTATAAAAGCGGAGAATTCATAAATGCCTAAACTCTTTGTAAATTCTCCTGTAGACGCTTCATAATCTTGAACGTAATATGGAAGGTCTTGCACCATAGCGCCCAAATGATAATCCCATTCGCCTTCTTTGCTGTTTAATTTATATGTGTAGAAGTTTATACTTTTAAACGTTTCGTAAAGGTCTTGTGTATCGGCAGGTAATATATCAGCCTTTTCTTCAATGTTTGACGATGTTGCGACACCACCGTAAGAATATATTTTAAACATTCTTCTATTTGGAGTCCCTACATAACCAAATGCGTCTGCGTGGGGAATTAAAGTAGGTTCTCCATAACCATTACTACTTGTTCCATCATCATTCATAATAAATTTTCTATTGTTATCACCATAGGTATACATATTAAAATGTATTTCTGATGAAGTACCTGTTGCCGCATTGAAATAAAGCCCAGCATCTGCTTCTTGTGATATTGACATATTCAAATTGCCCGGGACACCAAAACCTATCCAACCATATCTTGTGGACTGTGCATCACTATCTGGATAAAATGCCATATATATGTGGTCAGTTGAACTACCTGCTTTTAAATTTAATACCTTTCCGCTACCTGCTTGTAGGGTTAATTCCCCAACAACGTGTAGTTTTGTATCAGGGGACATTGTTCCAAGTCCCATTTTACCGTCTGTGGTAATTGTTGCTATTGGCTCTGCTACCAATGTTCCACTACCGTTACGACGCACTGGTGCTGTTGATATATGCAGGTTAGGGGTAACACTACCATAATCATACAGATGCCCTATAAAGAAATTTCCTGTTTCACTTGCTTGTGCTGTATTACCAAACAGTATTCCTGCAACATCTTTCTCATCAGAACCACGTTTAACTTCTATGAGAGTGTTACCTCTTGTTACATTAAACCCCGCCTTCATTGAAAGAGTGCTACCATTTACTGTAAAGTTGCTGTACCCAGAAATTTCAAAGGTATTTGTTGCCCTATATGTTGCGAAACTCACATCACCTTCGGTTGAAATGTTAACCAACCCAGACGCCCACGAGTCATTTGATACTAATGTTATATCATATATTGCAGGACACCTTTCCGCATATTGCCCTCTACCTGTTTCATTCAAGAAGTATATAGCGTGTTGATTAACATCTTCTTCAACCCAATAATTCCCAGAGAATATATTAAGATTAGAGTTAGATACTTTGATAGCTGTTCCAAGTTCATTTACAACAATGGGGTTATTGTTTGGGTCAGTTCCTACTGTAAACGCTATGTTTCCAAAAGCGTCTTTCACTGTAATTGCACCATTATTAACAGTTATACCATTTGTATCCAACACTACCACATCTTTATTACTTGCGTCTTTAACAAAGATTTTTGCACCATTTACACCATCTTTTACTGTCAATGCCCCTGTTGTTATTTTTGTTGCGTCTAAATCTGCTATTTTCGCATTTGTGATTGAGCCATCAGCAATTTTCACAGTAGTTATTGCACCGTCTGCTATAATCGCACTACCTGCTGTTATTGTATTTGCTGCTATCTCATTAGCTGTTATAGTCCTTGAAGCTATTTTGTCTGCCGTTATAGCACCTGCTACAATCTTGTCCCCTGTTATTGAATTTGCTGATATATGATTGTTTTGAATAGCGTTATTTGCAATTTTATTTGCATCTACTGCACTATTTGCTATCTTATCACTTGTTATAGCACCAGTTGATATTTGTTCATCAGTGTGTGGTTTCCATTCACTCGCCACACTACCTCTTTGTAGCATAGGTCTTGCAACCCATATTCTACCATTACGAGTAGGATTGCACCTTATTCTAACTCTTGTCGTTCCTGTGGGGGCTGTTCCACTTACTATAAATCTTTGCCACGTATTGTTGTTTGTAGGTAATATAGAAGTGGATGTTGTTGATATTCTTGATGTATCGTTATACCACTCAAATGCTAAATCTACACCTCTATCAAGTGTTGTTTTATCATCTGTATAACTATAAACACTTGCTACAAATTTTTGCCCTGCGGTTGCGGGTATAAACTCGCTATATATTGCATACCACTTATCGGCTGTTTCACCTGTTATATCTGCTTTCATTGTATTAGAGGTATCATATTTTACACTTGTATCTCTTGTCCATTTACCAGTCGTTACAGTCCAATACGATGCATCATTTAACCATGCGGTATTATGAATTAAATTGTCGCCATCAATGGTTAAAGCACCTGCTACTATATTATCAGCCTTTAAATTTACTATATTTACCTTATTAGCATCAATAGTTCCTGCTGTTATTTTATTCGCTGTTAGACTTACTATTTTAGCATCTGTTATGCTACCGTCTGCAATTTGTGCTGTTCCAACTGCACCCGTTCCTATTAGGGCTGTTGTTATAGCACCATTTTGAATTTTTGCTGTACTTATTGAAGCATCAGCAATCTTTGCATTTGTGATTTGTCCATCTCCAATCTTAGCACTCGTTACTGCTAAGTCATTTATCATTGCAGTATCTACTTTTAAGTTATCTATTCTAGCATTTACAGACTGTAAATCTGTAATATTTGCTTTTTCAATTAAAGCCTCTTTTATAGCTACTTGTTCACTTGCAATTCTTTCAACTTTTGTTATTACCGTTCCTTTAAAGGTGTATTCTGATTGTCCTTGTGTTTGAGATAAGGCAAATATTTCAGTTTTAAAAGGTGTATGTGTAATCTGCATAATAGGGATAACTATATTTGTATCGTTTATATTTACAGTTATTTTATCCCCTACATCTAAATAAGGAATAGATTGTAATACTATTTTATAAGGTGTATAAGTAAATCCATTTAGTGTAGAATGAATAGAATTTAATATTGTTTGTGTTATGAATGGATTAGATATAACTAATTCTTTTCCATCTGCTGATAATGTTCCTGCTGTTATAGTATTGCCTGCATCGTCTAAAACTACTGTTATTTTGTCTAATCTATAGTCTGTATCACTTATTTTTTGGACTTCTATATAATTATCATTTGTAAATGTTTCTGTTGTATTTGTATAAGTATAAAATTCTATTTTATTTTCTCTTGTAAACCTTACATTCTTTCCTAACATACCAGCAATAAGACTTAAAACTTCTCTATAAGTATATCCACTTAAACTGTTTTGTATTGTGTATGCTGGTAGTGTTCCTAATAAAGTAGTGTTTAGTTTTCCTGCTATTTCATTAACTATTTGTGTTATAGTTGCAGGATAAGTTAAGGCACTATAATATATAGACTCTGCTTTTATCATTGTATCATAACAAATAATCTCATATACATTATTTTTGTTGCTTATTGAGTCTACCCAAAACACTCCCATAGGTAGATATTCTATATCCCCGTTTATATCTAACCCAATAAAAAATTCTATTTTTTTAGGACTAACTAATGTTACATCAATTAATTTTATATTTAGTTGTTTTGATATAGCATTTCCTATTTCAAATCCTTCAATTCCTGCCATATCATTTATAGTAAAATCAACTAACTTATCTTCATATATAACTGTGTTTGTGTCTATTACTATTTTATATTTAAACTCTCTTGAGGGCTGTTTAACAAGAGTTTTATAATTGCTACTTACATTATACATTCATCTTTACCCCCTTTTATTTTTCTATCAAAGATAACTTCAAACCTTCCCAAACATAATTATTACCATCGACTTTAAATAGTGGTGCTGTTCTATCACCTACGTAAAATGTTTTTGTAACAACTTGTCCTGCTTTTGCGTCGGGATATTCTACAGTAAAAAATACGTTTGATGTTGCGTTTAAAATAGTTGAAATTTCAGACATTGTTAATACAGACCATTCTAAGTCTAATTTAACCTTCGTTGCTATTCTATCTCTTATTAATTCTCCTTTTAGGTTTCTATTACTTTCCCCGTCAATATCATATAAGCTATATCTAAAAATTGACGGGGACTTTACTGTCTGCCCATTGATTTTAAGCATTTAAAGTCCCCTCCTTTGTTATCTTATTAATGTTTTACCTGCTTGTTTCTGATAATCATTAATTCCATTGATTATTTCTTTATATATTGTTCTATCTCCAAGTTGAATATTTATTTGTATAGGTTTATTATTTGTATTATGTTGTTGTGGATTTACCACCCCATTTATTGAGCCTATACCAGCAATAACAGGCTGTATTTGTGGACTTATTTTATATGAGCCGTTTAAACCTGCAATTAAATTACTTGTTTCTCCTATTACGGACTTTAACCTTCCTTGTCCGTGCTTTAACCCGCCAACTAACATATTTGTTAAGTTCGGCATCCATTTGTCTGCATCACTGTTAGGTCCTTCTTTAGTAGGAGAGTGGAAACCTAAAAAGTCTGCAATTACTCCTGCTACATTCTTCATTGTTCTTTTTAGTTCATTATATTTTGCTTTCATTCCTTCGACGATTGTGTTAATTAGGTTTTTACCCCAATCTTTTATTTTAGAAGGGACTGTTGTAAATTTTCCTGTTATAGTGTTCCTTAAGGAGTTCCATTTTGAATTTACTTCATTGTTCTTTAAATTATCCCAAGCCTTAACTAAATCATTTTTTATTGTTGTCCACTTTGTAGATAAACCTGTTTTTACCTCTCCATATTTATCAACTATTTTATTTTTTATTTCATTCCACTTGTTAACAACATCACTGTTTTTAAAGTTATTCCAATTAGTAATTATATTGTTTTTGATTTCAGTCCATTTTGAAGGCAAGCTTGATTTTAATTCACCGTATTTATCTGCTATTTTATTTTTTATTTCATTCCACTTGTTAACAACATCACTGTTTTTAAAGTTTTCCCAAGTATTAACTACAGTTGTTTTTATACTTGACCAACTATTGCTTAAACCTTCTTTTAAACCATTCCAAGTATTAACTACACTATTTTTTATTTTTTTCCATAATGAAGGTGTATCTTTTTTCTCAAAGTCTTCCCATTTTGAAGTTAAGCCGCTTTTTATATCTTCCCAACTACTAAATAAGTTTGAGCCGTCTAATTTAGGTAATTGTATACCATTTATATTATCTAATTTAGGTGTTTCTACTCCCCCACCACTTGAATTTTGTTGTATTTTATGGAGTTCATCAAAGGACTGTAAATTTTCTTGTATAGCCTTCTTTCTGTCTTTTAAGGCTTTTGTATTCTTCTGTATTTTATTTGTATTATCTTGTGTTGCTTTTGAAGTTTTATTGATTAGGTCTTTTGCTGTTTTTTCTAAACTGTTTGCGTCTTTTGTTGCATTTTTACTTTGAGTATATACATTTTTACGGCCTGCAAGAATTTGCTTTTCCTTTTGGATAGCCCCTTGTATAACTCCTAAAGCTTTGTTGAATGTGCCTTTTAAGAATGGGAATATAACCCCTAAACCTTTCATACCATTGATAATACCATATATAGCATATAGTATACCTACCTTCATATATCCCCAAGCTTGAAGGGTGTAATACTTCACTGCGTCCCAATGTTTCACTAAAAACATACCAGCTGTAATTAGTAAGGAAATTCCTAATACTATCCAACCAATAGGGCCTAATGCTGTCCATAGGCTGTATAATGCTACTTTTACCTTCCCTAAAACTCCTGTGAATACAATCCCTTGCATTGACGCCAACGCCATTTGAACTTTATATATTCCTATTGCCCTACTTACTAATCCTAATAACCCGCCTGTCGCTGTCAATTGCCCATTTATCACGGCTTGAACTACTCCCCAAGCCTTTGTCGCAATTGTTGCAAGAGTTGTTAAGACTGTAGTTATTTTTAAGGCAACTGCATAGATTAAAGCCCCCGTCACTATAGGACTAAATATATTCCAATGTTGCATAATAAAGCTAAACATTGAGGACAAAGTATTTATAACTGATGATATTGATAATCTTAAAACCTCAAATAATGCAAATGCATTACTTCCAAACGTTTGAAGTATAGCAAAGCCTAACCCGCCTTCTCTAAAAGCTTGCACAAATCTACTTGAAAAATCCTTTACTTTAACTAACCAACCGTTTATATTTGTGAATAGTTTTGAGGACAACTCACTTATAAACTGTGTCCAAATATCTTTAATAGTTGATACTGTTCCTGTCCAAGTGTTTTCCATTTTAGACATCATATTAGGAAACCTTTGTTCCAGACCATTTATTAAAGCTTTTACGGCAAATTCTGCGGGGATTAAACCTTCTTCGGACATTTTTCTAACTTCTGCTGTAGATTTACCCATTGCGTCGGCTAATATTTGCCACGCTGGCACTCCTCGGTTTACAAGTTGTAGCATATCTTGAGCATTAACACGACCTGCCATTCTCATTTGACCTAAGGCAATTATAACCCCTTGCACCGACTCTGTTCCTTGCCCCATTCCTGCCATTGCATCGCCTATTGCTTTTAGTGAGGGTAATACTTCATCGGCACTAAAACCCATTGCTAACATTTGCTTACTGCTTTCTAATAGTTTGTCGGCTGTAAAAGGTGTTTTTGTTGCAAACTCTATTAAACTATTTATAAACTCATTAGCACTATCTGCACTTCCTAATAAACTTTCAAATGCTATTTTATTATTTTGTAATTGTGAATTAAATCCTATCGATGTATCCCAAGCGTTCTTTATCCCTTGTCTAATTAGTTCAAACATTCCTTGTCCTATTGTAAAAGATACTGCATTTCTGAATATATTGCTGATACTATTTCCTGTTTCTTTTGCTTTTTTTTGGGCAGTCTCTAAATCTTTTTCATACCTTGTTAAATTAGCACTTAGCTTAACAAACAATTCTCCTACATTCATCTTTTCACCTCCTCATTTGAAGTGTATTTTAAGCCTCTCTGTTGTGCTATATTTCTCCACTCTTCTATTACAGTATTTTGTGTGCTCTCTGTTTCAATAAAAGAGGTAACTAATTTATCATAAGCCTTAGTTACCTCTTTATAAAGGTCGTTCTTTCCTCCAAACATAGCATTTATAACTTGCCCTAACCATGCAAACTTAGTTAGGTCTTTCATATAGTCAATCTGCTCTTGCTTTTGTATCATCTCTAACAACTCATAACATTCTTTACAAGTTAATTCTTCTATGTCTGATTTTTTATAGCCTATCCTACTAAATATAAATATTATCTCGCTTGTAATTGAGCCATAGAAGTAAGTACCTTCTTTACTCCGAAAAAATTTACATCTATAAATGCCCTAATCAGTTCCTCAATTTCAGAAGGGTAAGCCTCGTCAATGTCGCCCTCTGCCACATCATTAAATATTTTTGGTATATTATCCTTTAGGGCTGTGATTAAAGCTGTTTTTACATCGTCTGTATTTTCAGCCTTAAATACCTTATCAAATTCAACTCCTAATTTATCAGCTAATGCGTTAAGCTCCTTTATTTTCATCTCTCTTACTGTGATTTTCTTTCCTGCAAATTCAACTGTTTTTACTCTCATATATTAAACCTCCCTTTTCTTATCCGTGATATACTAATATTCCTGTACCTTCAAAGTCTATACTTTCCTTCACTACATCATCGCATGGTGTATCGACACTGCACTTTTTAATAACTGTGTAGCCTTCATACACTTTATTGGTTGTGCTGTCAACATATAAAGATACAATAAACCTACTACCTAATCTACTAAAGAATGTACCGTCTGCCCAATAGCCTTCTGCACTTGCACTCCAACCATTAGTCGCAACAATTTGCTCCTTCCATCCGTTAGATGTAAATGTAGTAACTTCTTTTAAATCTTGTTCAATATCAACCTTCCAATTAAAGAATGTCGCACATTGTGTCGGTGTGTAGTATTTACCACTAACAGTTATTACATCACTTCCACTATTAGCGGTGTCAAATATTATATAACCACCTGCGTGATGTATAGTAAACCCTGTTGTAATAGTTGTCCCATTTTTCTTAACTGTGATAGGGTAGCTATCGTCCCAATATCTTTTAGCTCTATTTGTTATATAATAAATTTTATAAGTTGCATCATTAGATGTTGTCGCCTCATCTGTAAAAGTTGTACTTGTTCCGTCTGCTATATATATAGCTCCTACTTTACCTATTAGAGCCATTTTTATGCCCTCCTTTCTTTCTTGGGCTTATATTCTTCAAATTTACCTGTTTGTATTAATTTTTGTCCTTCTTCATCATTAATGTCTATGATGTCACCTTCTTTTGCTGCAAACCTTAAATTTAAATCTATATATTCATCCTTACCTATATATTTTATTAACAATAATGCCACCTCCATATAAAAATAAAGAGTTAGGGATATAACCCCTAACTCTCAATTATTAAGCATAAGATAATGCTCCAGTTCCTTCTAAATCGACGCTAAACTTTACAGCATCATCTACTTGTTCGTCTATTGATATTTTCTTAATGTATGCTGTACCTGTGTATTTGTTAGTTCCGTTGACATTCAATTCAAGTGATACAGTAGTACCGTTTAATAATGCGTCTTGTAGTGCCTTTTGTCCATTTGTATCTGATGATACATTCCATGTTCCTTCTGCGGATGCACTCCAAGACTTGATACCTGCAATTTGAGTTTTCCATCCGTTTGAACTAAAGTTTGTGGTTTCTTTTAGGTCTGCCTCAAGGTCAAGTTTCCAGTTTTGAATTTCTGTTACTGTGTTAGTTCCTATTTTAACAAGTCCGCTTTTTCCTGTTATCGCCATAATTTATACCTCCTTAAACACCTTAAAATTCACACTAAATTCCCACCTATTATTTTCATCTAATCCTAAACTAACAGGACTTTGCATTGCTTTAATTAGTGGGTATATATCTGTATTGCCATTTAGAAGCTTAAATATTTCTTGTATTCTATTTCTTGTTTCTTCATAACCTAAGCCTCTTACCCATATTTGGAAAGTAGGATATTCAATTGCCTTATCGAATAATAGTTCAGGTTCATAACCTCCTGTTTCAAATATAGCTATTAAATTATCTGGGTTTTCTGGAATTTGAGCAAAAAATACATCTTCTCCAACTACCCCTATTCCTTTTTGTTCAAGGTAACTTCCTATTTCATCTAAAAGCATCTTAATCACCTATTACTTGTTTTATTTTATCAGCAATATACTTTTCATATTTTTTTACATTTTCTTTATATGGGTCTTCCAAATATTTAGCCTTTCCACCCTTAGGATGTTTAAAATGCAATCCCTCATGCTGCCTTCGTGCATAAGGTAAATCATAACCTACCATTACAGTCATTTCTCCATTATTATCTTGAATTGGACTTACACTGCAATTTCTTTTTAAATCTCCCATATCAATAGGAGCTTGTTCTGCTGACTTCCCTTGCAAATCAGCACCACAAGTTAATAAGGCTTTTTTTGCTGCTTTTCTCACTATTTTTTTTGCTAAATTACCTTTCCATTCAAGTTTATAATCGCTCATTATACCCACACCTTCCTAAAAAGAAAAACACCGTCCAAATCAACGGTGTCTAAATAATTCATAACATTATATTGTTTACCTTCATATTCCAGCTTATCATCAAGTCCTACTTTTTCTGACATATAAAATATACCTTGTGATACTGATTCTTTTCCTTGTTTGTCTTTTATAAGCTTCATTCCACCTTGGAACCTGCACATTACTTCAACTGCTGGAGCATATACAGGTTGGCCATAGGCATTATTACCTGTTTTCCTATACCATTTAACCCTTTGATTAAAATAATCCTTCATCTAATCACCACCGCCCCAGCAATATAAGGCTTCAATAGTTCTAATGCTTCTTTACTAAGTAGCTTCCCATACCCTTTATATTCTTCTGATACATCACCAAAAGTCACTCTAACTACATTCTGTTCTTGTGCTTTAGTCCTTGCACTATTCCCATATTTAAGTAATGCTAAAGCTTCTTCGCAAGTTGCGGCTTTAACTTCGTCTGGAATTGTAGGCTGTTCAATTACTCCAAAAAAGCCTATTTTTTGTCCAACACCAACTACTATCCTTGGAAATTGAAGTATCTGCCCTGGTTCAGCTTTTGTCCCTTTAAAACTTAGTCTATTTATTCGTCTTGTTGCTTCTTTGAGAGCCTTTTCTTTTGTTCCTTGGTCTGATCCTGTCCATTCGTCGCAGTAGAGTTTCCCTCTAAAATATTCTTCTGCCCATTCAAGTGTGCAGAAGCTGTCAATTCCTTCTGTGAGTGCCATTGTTCTTCACTCCTTAATCTTCTTACTCTATTGAATGCTGTTACACTCATTATACCACTCCTATTAAAATTTTATAAGGCAGGTTAAACCTGCCTTATTATCATATCTTATGTTTAAATGCTACTATTCTAATGTTCTTGTTCTCATATACTCTGTTCCAATTTGCAGCAGTTGCTAATTCTGCATTTGTTGGAGATGACCCTGCAACATTTGCTGATGTAAATGCTACTCCTCTTGGATGTAATATAAATGTCTTTCTATTGATTAAGTAATCTTCTCCAGCAAGTGAATCTCTATCTGTTTCTGTTGCTACAAATCCTACTGGATTACCACTACCGTATGCAATTGCACCTTCTCCAAAGATGTAAGTTGTAAATATACCTGTTCCACTATCATATGGGCATCCATCATCAACTATTACTCTCTTACCCATGTATGTTTTAATTGATGAAGAACCATCAGAAGGTTGAACAGTTTGAATTAAGTTTTGCTTAGCAAGTGCAGCTTCAACAGCTGAATGCATAATAATAGCAGTTAATTTATCCTTAGCATCACCAAGCTTTTGAACTGCATCTATGAATGTCGTACCTGTGAATTTTGATGCATCTCCTGATTCTCCTGAAACATCGTGTAAATTTCCTACCATTGAATTTGAAGCAAATACACCCCTAAGTAATGATAATAATGCTTTTTGCATTTGTCTTGCCCAATATCCAGCAACTAAATCTGCTATTGCCCTCATTGGGTCATCTCCTGCTAAATTTGCTGCTAAATCATTTACTGCCCAAGCTTTTCCTCTTCTTAATATTACTGCTACATCTTGCCCTGCAGTAATCTTATCTGGTGTTAATGCTGAATTATCACTTAAGACTTCATCGTCACCAGTCAAATCATTCCAAAATGGCATATTTATTGTTTTTGCTCCCGCTGAAGCAAGTCTGTCAAACTCTGGAGTATGTGATAAAATGCCACTTTGATATAGAGCTGAAAGTTCAGCTGTTCTTTGAATTACATAAGGATTAAACACCTCTGGAATTATAACATCTTGAATTTTTGTAATAGCCATAATTTATTCCTCCTTTTTCGTTTATTATTTTACTCCTGCTGCAGCCTTAAGTTGTTCTGCTAATGCAGGGTTTTCTTTTAAAATTTTTGCTTGTTCTGTTAAATTAAATGTTTCTTTTGACCATGGGTTTTTAATTGCTGAATTTGCTCCTCCTGCAGGATTAGAGCCACTACCTATTTTTGTTTGCGGCTCACCAAATAAAAAAGCCTTTGATTCAGCAATTGATTTTAATTGCTCTTCAAGGCCTTCGATGGATCCATCTTCTTTGATATTAAGCTTTGATTTATCAATTAGCATTGAAACAATATCTGGGTCTTTTGCATTTGCCTTTATCGCAGCCATTTTTATTGCTGCAGTTAAGCTTACATCTTTAATCTTATTCTCTGACTCTTGAAGTTTTGCTTGGAGCTCCTGAATTTGATTTTGCAATTCTTCATTACCTTTTGCTTGTTTTTTCATATCCTCAAGCTGTCTGTTTAAATCATCAGCTTGCTGCTTATAAAGTTTCTTTTGCTCATTAATTTCATCAAACTTTGCTTTTGGGATATATGAGCCATCGTTGACGATTAGTTCCTTATCCCCTATTTTTTCTTTTACTTTGCTGTAAAGTTCTTCTCCTAAAAGTTCTTTTAAGTCCATAACATAAACCTCCTTTTATTATTCCCACTTGCCTTTTTATGCTGGTCGGCTCCAGCTGCGGTCTTGTTCTTTATGCCCTACAATACCAAAAAGGGCAATATAAAAAGCACCTGCAGTTGCAAGTGCCTGTTAACAAATCATATTTCATAAATAGAGATTATTTCGTTCTCATAAATACAAATTACTTCACCTATGTTATTTTTTATATCATTATCATTATTTGTTATAACTTCATCAAGTCTTACACATATACTGTCATATTCTTCATCAAAATCTTGTCCAAAGTTATAATCTTCTACAAAACCTTTTATTTTAATATTACCTTCTATTTCTATCAAAACATACTTTCCATGATAATCCTCCAAAAATCTATCATGCATCATCCTTCAACTCCTTTAGTGGTTTTATCGGAACAACATGAATTCCTGTTTTAGAGAAATGTATACAACATCTATTTGTCTTATATTCTTTTCCTTCTTTATCTCTATATATTCCAATAATTTTATCACATTCAATATATAGTCGATTATTCCATTCTTGATGTTTATTTAATCGTATTTCCCCTTTTGAAATGTAATTATCAATTATTTCCTGTGCATTTGCAGTTAATATACTAGGTTTATAATTTTTATTTTCTTTTTTAAGCCTATCTAAATATTCTTCATATTCATTTGTTCCGTATATATGCCTATTCTGTTTTTCAATATTAATATTTGTATTATATTTTCCATTCAATATATTCTCTTTAATTTTCTCTTTTATTTCAATTATATCACTACTACCATCCTTTGTCATTGCTGTTTCCTTTTTATTCTTAATATATTCTTCATATTGCTTTATTATGCTTGCGTCTTTTCCAGTTGGTCTTTTGCCTTCTTTTTCATAGGAACGCTTTAACCTTTCTGCAGCTTTAACCTTGTCTTCCAGCTGTGCATTCTCATTATACAAAACTTCCCTTGCTTTACGTCTATTACTCTGAATAGTTACCTTATCTCTTATTTCTTTGTATGCTTCTTTTTCTTTCTCGTTGCGTGGATCTTTACTCAAAGATATATTACTAAACCTTTCTGTTTCTTCTGCATTATCGTCAAATTCTCTAACATAAGGATGAATTGAGTGTCTGCAATTACCCGACCATACGCATTTCCCATTTCGCCTCACATACAAAGTATGATATTTTTCAAGTTCTACACAATAAACATAATCATTGTATTCAATGATTTCTCTGTGTAAATTACTTAAAGCTGATGTTTCTGAATTGCATTCTCTTATAATCCAAATATCTGTTTTAATTTCGTATTCACCATTACTAAATCCTATAAGTTTTCCTTTTCTCTTTGCAAAATAAAATGAAGGTCTTTTACCAACTTTTAGTATTAACTCTCCTATCCCATCAGCAAGTCTTTTGGATGAGGTAAAGTAAATTTTTTCGTTATCAAAATTACCACCCTTATATTTATTTGTTTTTCTTTCACTACCATCTCCTTTCCTAAAAGTATCTAAAAATACTCTAATAATTTTTGAATTCGCATTTTTAATCTCATCAGGCACATATTTTTCGTAGCTTTTACCAAACTGCTTGAAATAGTCATATAGACCACAATAGATTACAAAACGTTCGTTATTATAAGAATAACTGCAACCTATTTCGTCCAATAAATCTTTAATTTCTAACCATTTCTGTTGATTTTTATTTTTGCTTTGTGCTATTTGAATGCGTTTTAATTTATGGTCGCATGAACCTTCTGATAAAAACCACCCCATTAACTTTGCATATTGTTCACCTGTTAGTTCAAAATTACCAATTTTAATTTTCCCAATGTCTTTACCTCTCCAATACCCAACCCTTAAAAATCTACCGCTATTATTGTTTAATAGTTCTTGTGCCTCAATAAAACGCCATCCTTTATTTAGTCCATATTTTTTTCTTGCCTCATCATTCTGCCACAAGCACAAGTGATTAAATGTTACCATCATATCAAAATGTTTGTGGTAAAAATGGATCAGTTTTTCAGCTTTATAACTAACGGTATCAATAACCTTTACAAATTCCATTTCAAGTGTTTCAGGATTTAGAGACAAACATTCGTCCCCAACTTGAACATCTTTAATTAATTTCCAACCATTTATAGTATAAACTTCTGTATCTTTCGAATAACAGTTAGGGTGAACTGGTGGCCTATATCTATCTTCAAGCTTTGGATAGCGTTTATCTTTGCCGCTTATACTAAACACTTTCCCCTGCAGCGGTGCACATTTTTCACATGTAGGATAATGGGTTGTTATCTTCACTAAATCAATGTCTGCTTCTTCGCATGTATTCAACGTTGCAACACTTGCTATTTCTGCTGTTGTAGTCCTTGCCACCATTTCTGCGTATCTATCTAATCTCCATTCTCTACCTAACTTATCTCTAAATCCTGTTAACCCTTGGGTTAATAACTTCTGCTGCAGTTCCTTTTTCATATCTTTTATTGTTTGCCCTGATGAATATTTTTTAGCCGATGTTTCAAGAGCTGCTTGCCTATAATAATCATTTACCCTTCTCCCTGCAAACTGCGTTGCTTGACGTAAGTTGTTATACATATTCTGTGCAATAACATCTATTGCCCTTTGATGAATTTGAGCAAACTCTGGTCTTATGTCTTTCTGCATTCCCACTTTATTTATATAAGCTAAAACCTGCGTGTAATTTTCTTGATATACTTGAGGTATTACCTCTTGTATCCACTTTGCAGCGTCTTTATCTATTTGATTGAGTATCTTCATTATTTGTTTAAGTTGGTCTTTGTAAAATACTGGATTTAGTTTTTTAGATTCTTTCTCTAATAATATCTTTAAAACTTCTAAAAAACCTTGTCTGTATATTTCAACTAATGCTTGTATTTGCTTTTCAACATCATAAGGCATTATTCTTCACCGCCTGTTTGTCTACCTTCTTGCAGGTTCACTGTGAATAATGCTGGTACTTCTTGATTAGCTTCAACTGCTATTTTTAATAATTCTTCTCTTAGAGTCTCTGCATCAAACTCAAATAAATGTTTTAATGCTGTCTCTCTTGAAATTAATCCATTTTGAACTAATATTGAATAAATTTCCGCTTGTTCTTTTTCGTCATTTGGTAATCCATCTTTCCATGCAATGTTTATATTTTCAAGCTTAATGCCTTTGCCTAGATTAAAATCAAGCTGACTTGCTACCATTAGCACTTTCTTTATAGCAGGGTCAAGTCTCATTCTAATTCTATTTACCTTAGCAAGTGGAGCCATCATTAGTCTTCTTAATGCTGTTCCACTCTCTGCAAGTCCTGATTTTAATTGTCCAAATGTAGCTGCACTTGTTTCACTTAATGCATAGAATTGCTCTAATAACTGTTCTATATGCTTAAATGCAGCTTCAAGCTGTCCATCCCATGTTACATATCCAGGCGGATTTTCTCCTTGACTTATAGGGAAATATTTTCCGCCACCTTTTACATACCAATTACCATATTCATCTTGTTCAAGTGCTGTATCTGGACCATACATATTAGGGTCTGCATGCTTATCAAGAATCCTACTTATTTGTGATAATCTTATTTCAAGCTCTTGTATAATTCCATCTAAATCATTATAATCATCTAACCCATAAGCTCTATCGCTTGTCATTAAGTTATGAACAGGAATAACAAGGAAATCATCTATACCTGTTTCTTGTTCTTCTGGTAAATCAGGATAAAATGTTTCAAGTGGCAACTGTGATTTTATAAGTCCATTATCAAGTTCAAATAACTTATTTGTTATTTTGCCTTTCTCATGTATTTCAACCCTTAAAAATGTTCTTTTTCTTTTTCCTCCAAGTAGTGTTTTTTCTGTTATTTCAAACATCCATGCAATAACATGTGCTTGAACATCTTTGATATTGTCAGGGCTAACTACTGGGAACCATAGGCTTGGTGGAATCGCTTCTATTATGGGCTTTTTATCGTATCTAACTTTAAATATTCCTGTTCCGTATCTTGAAATATCTAAAGCTACTTCATAAGCTACATTAAAAAAATCATTATCGTTTATTATTTTTTCTAATTGCTGCTGCTCTTTAGATTTCTGCTCTCCTGCTGTTATTCTTGGCCTTTCTCCTAAAAGTAAATCTGCCCATAAAGTAGATAATTTCTTAGCCCAGTTAGTTACAATAAAAACTGCTGTATTATATTCATCTCTGTATAGCCTTTTAACCCAATCACCAAAAACTATATCATGATAACCTTCAAATAAGTTTTTGTTTGCTTCATATCTTCTTAATCTTTCTATTTCACTTTCTGCTGGCCAAGGCTTTCCTATATCTATTTGTTTTAGACTTATTAACATATCATCACCATCCTTGAGGCTTGTTTATTACTCCTTTTCTCTTTACTCCAAATGGATACTCACTATGAAGTGCATATCGTAAAGCATCTAATGCGTGGTCTGCTACTTTTAAAGGCTTATCCTCCCCTCTTTCTTGAGCTTTCTTATCCCAAGCATAAGAGTAAAACTCTCTTATAAGATTTTTGCAACTACTATAAATGAATAATTGATTTTGACCAAGCATGTTTCCTACTGTTGCAATACCATCTAATACATCGTTATTTGCTTCCTTTACATTAAAAAATCCATCGCACTTAAGCTGGTATATTAATGCTTGTGCTGATGGGTCTATATAAATTTTATGTGGTTTTACATCACCTAAAAATTGCTTTAAATCCCTTGAATACTTCTCAATTGTCTTCTTCCCTTCTTCTCTTCCTTCATGGTAATATTCCTTAATAACGTATTTTATATTATTTCTAACACCAATAAGTAAAAATACAGTCGGATTTCCCATACCAAAGTCAATACCCACTATGTATTTATCAAATATATTAGGTATCTCTTTAACCACATGTAGTTTTTCATAAAACATATCATAAATTATTCCATCTGCTGCTACCCATTCACCAAGAATAAATCTTTTATAAAACAAACCTGTGTATGTGTTTTTAATAAACTCTATATATTCCTTCGGTAAAAAAGGATTATCATCTAAATAAAACTTCATCACATAGTAGCCTTTTTCATCTGCTTTTTGGATATAGTCAGTATAAAGCCAATGATATGGGCTATCTGGATTAGTAGTAGCGTATATTTTGGCTCCTTCTATACTTGTTCTTGCCAGTATTTGTTCAAATACACTTCTTGGATATGTTGTAACCTCATCAAGCATTCCTCCCGCTAATGTCATACCTCTAAATCTCGTTTCTGCTTTTTCATCATTAGCACCAAGAACATATATTTTGTGTCCAAACAGTTTTATTTCATCTCTTGCAACTGTGTAATTTATTGAACTTTCTCCAAAGTATTTTTGTACTACATCAACAACATTTCTTTTCGCTGTATCTCTTGTTTTTCCTACTATAACAAAGTTTTGCGATTCTTTGAACTTTAAAACGTGCAAAATAAATGCAATAGCAGCAACAACAGTTTTCCCAGTTCTTATACTTCCTACTGCTATATTTAATTTTTTATTTGCGTTTTTTATAAATTCCTTTTGTTTTTGACTAAACATTATCATCTTGTAATGCCCTCACTATTTCATTAACCTTATTTAATAACTCTGTATTATCTTGCTTTTGTTCATCTAATCCTAATGCTAATCGCTGTCCTTTTTGAGCTTTATCCATTACATTTGCTAACTTTTCTAATGCAGCTGCACTTATTTTTCCATCTCTTGTTTTAATATTTTCTATATCTTTTAAAGCTTCACTCAATATATTTAAAAACTCACCCCAAAGTTTAAGGTGAGTCGTATTATAATCTACTTCATGTTCAATTTGTTTTTCAATAGTTTTTTCTATAATTTTGTGACTCTTTTGTGATTGTTTTGTGACTCTTTCCTTTAACCAACCTTTAGTTTTTCTTCTCAAATAATCATAGTTTATTCCTTTTTTATCTGCAAATTCTTTGAGGCTTTTATAGTCACCTAACATAAACTCTTTTTTCAACTCTTCCCAATTTCTCCTCGCCACATCACCTCACCTGCCTTTTTAATTTAAGCCACCTATTCAAAGCTAATCTTATTATCTTTAAATACTTGATACAAACAACTTGCTAAACTTGTAATTTGCCTATGTTCTAAATCCAATTCATATTCTCCATTTATTACTTCAATTATTTCATGTATTAAGGTAACTTCTTTATGGTCATTTGGTTGTGTTTCATCAATAACTATCCTCCCTCTCATTCTATCGCATTCACCAAATTTATCTTCTGCACTTGCTAAATGTTTATCTAATATTACTTCAAGCATTATTCCGCCAATTTTTATTTTGTCTGGAAACTTCATTTTAATCACTCCAATTGGTATAATTTATATAAGGGTGTTGGTATTTAAAGAAGGTGATATAATGGCTAAAAATACTGGTAATGGTTACCGCATAGGTGCTGTTGATAATCGTTCACAAACTTATAACCCTAAAACAGATTCTTGGGTTAAAAGAGATACTTCAACTGGAAGGTTTATCGACCAAAAAACAAGTGACAATAAACCCTTCAAAGGTGTTCGCAAAGAAGGTTAAATTTTGTAACCAACACCCTTTATCTTATTTGTTTAATAGCTCCACCTTTTCCTCGTTTGTATATATGTCCTTCTTCCATAATACTTTTTATATCATAAAAGGAGAGGTGCTCCTTTTTCCTCTCCTTCTTCTTATCCTTTTTCTTTTGTTGCACCTCTCCCACTCCTTTCTAAAAAAATAGCACCAGTCTATGACCAGTGCTTTTGTTGGGGGATAAATCTTTTTAGATGGGGGGTTTCACTATCTCTATATTATCATATATTTTCTATAAAAAACGTCATTTTCTCGTCAAAAACTCGTCACGATATATTCATCCATTTTGCTATTGCTTCAACTATCTCTTTTCTTTTTCTCCTAATAGTTGCTTCTGCCATATTCAACCTCATACCTATTTCTATATTGCTTAGCTTTGGGTATGTACCATATCTAAGCTCTATTATTTTCTTTGCTTCATCTGATAATTGAATTATTGCAAATTCTATGTTTGATTTTGATTCTTCTATTTGATTTAATCTTAACTTAGTTTTAATTAATTTTACCCTTGTTTGCTTTAGCTCTTTCTCTAAATTATCTATGGCTTTTACTAACTCTGATTCTATTGATGAACTTGTTACTCCACTTTGTATTTTATCCTTGCTATAATCTATTCCCCTTATATCACTGTTTAAATTTATATTGCAATTTTTTATGTCTTGCTCAAGTCTTTGTATTTTATTCTCCAACACTTCTATTCTGTAGTTTAGTTTTTCTTTTAGTTTTAACTTTTCATAATATCTATATAGCATTCCTTCTGTTTTTCTGAATATGTCATCTCTTATCATGCCCTCACCTCAATTTGATATATGCCTGTCCACATTTGTCTGGATTGCCATCACATCTAAAGCTACATTCATTGTATTTTTCGCATTCTCTACAACAATTATCACTACATCCGCTTGCTTGGTTAATTTTGCACTTATGCTCCACCCATTCTTTTTTTAAATTCTCATCACTTTTCTTTGATACTTGCAATATTGCATATATTAAGAGTCCTGCATATGCTCCTAACATAAATGAAATGCCTATCTTTAACATACCTGTTCCCCCTTTTGTTTTTCTATGTAACCACACTTTGTACATAAAAGTATCTTTTCCTTTGTCTTACCCTTCTTACCCTCTACCATTGCATTTTTACAATAAGGGCAAGTTATTATATTGCTTATCCTAATTGCTTCATTTACAAGCTTATTGTATCTTTCTATGTCTCCACCCAAGTAGTCGATTATACATCTATAAGCTAACTTCACTACCTCTGGGTTCATTTATTACACCTCACCTTGATTTTTATATAGGCTCTGTAATCCACTTAATTGAGACTTCAATGCTTCAAGCATATCCCTGGCTGTCTTATAGCTTACCTCTGACAAATCCCTTTTATATTTCAGTTCTGCTACATTTCCCCTTGCTACATCATTTATTAAGGTAGCAGGTAGCCCTGCATCTCTTAGACACAATATTTCTTTTGCCAGGGCCAACCTGTATTCCTTTTCCGCTTCTGCATAAGCCTTTGCATACTTATAAAGTTCATTTGTGCCTTTTTCTATCCTCTTTGCTGTTTCAAATATAGCTTGTCCTATATCTTGCATATCTAAGGCCATAAGTTCACCTCTTACACTATTCTTTTTCTCCTATCTTCTATCATCTGCCTTAATACTCTCAATTCATCCTCTGTAAATTTATTTACTCCCTTTGTTACCTTATATGGACATCCTTTTTGTTGTTCATCATAAGCTGGTATGTTTCTTCCTCTAAACAACTTATACATGTTGCATTCTTTATAATTTTTACATCTGCATTTCTTTTCATCACAGTTTAATTCCAGTAACAACTCTACTAAATCATACAACTTTTGTTGTTCTATCTTTTCTCTTTTTGGTACATCAAACTGTAAATGGTCTGGTAACCTCTCATTTAGTTGTTGCATTAACTTCATTAATCTTTTATCTCCAAATCCATATTCTGTTCTAAATACATCTTCCATTGCCATTGATAAACTTTTCATTATATCCATTACTGCAGTAATTGCTATCTCTTTTGCTTTTTTATCTGCAAATTCATCTGCTGCTTTAGCTGCAGCTTGTAATATTTTATTTGTATTTGCCTTTCTTATTTGATTATTCATTGCTTTTCTCTGCATACTTCTTAATGAATTGCTCATCTTTCTTTACCCCCTTAACAACACATTCATCATTTGCCATATCTGCTAAGCTCAATTCTCTATAGTCCAATTCACATCTTGCTTGTCCATCTATCCAATACACATAAGGACAATTCCAACACATCCTATTCATCTCCTATATGTTTTTTAGTTATGTTCATTATTTTTTCATTGAGTGGAGCTGTTTGCGTCATTTCCCACTCTCTATATATCTCAATCCAATCCTCAAGTTCCATTGTTACAAGCCAGCTGCAATTATTCTTCCTGTGAAACACTGCAGGCTTTTGCCCTGCTTTTCTATCTCTCTTTGCTTGTGCTATTGCGTCATGTATATTCAGCCTTTCTACTCGCTTGCATTCTATATGTATGCCTGGAAGTCCTACAACATCTTCCCCTTCTATTCCTGAATACTGTTGCCCTCTCCTTGTATCGTATCCATATTCTTTGAGCTTTTTCGCAAGCTCTCGTTCTCCTCTTGCTCCTTTTTGTTTTGAATTCATAGTTTACCTCCCATAAGCCACCTAATAATTTCTTCTCCTTTTGCTTTTGTTACTCCATCTACAAACTCCCATTTTAGAATTGCTTTCTGCATTGCTTTTTCTATTTTTTCAATCTCAATGCCGCATATTTGAGAAATTTCCTCAATATTGTAGTGTTTATTCCTCAATATCAATTTTTCTAATTTGTTTTTTAGTTGCCTTTTCAGCATCTTCTCTATATTCTTCTTTGCGTGTATTTGAGTATGGCATTCACGACATACATATATCAAATTTAATTCAATATCCATTCCGCCCTGGCTTCTTCGGACTATGTGGTGCAGGTCATATCCCTGCCTGCCACACAACCCACATCTATATCCTTGTTTTTCCTTTACTCTCTCCTTTAGTCCTGCGTTCAACAAACCCATCCCCTTTGTTAGAATTCTTTTCCATGCTTGTATGGTCTTTGTTTGTTTTTCTCCATTTTCTTTTCTATTTCATGTTCAAGGTCTATTGATAAGCCCCCGCAGAGGTCAAATACCCTAATCACTATGTCAGCCAGTTCTTCTTTGAAATTTTCTTTGTCTCCCTTTCTAATTGCCTCAAGTGCTTCCGATACTTCACTATGTATCAATGCTAATCTTGCAGCTATTGCATTATTAAAATGTCTTGCTGGCATTCCTTCAAGATATATTTCTTTGATGTCTTCCCAAAATCCCTTGCTTTCTGCATTTTCATAGCACACTTTGCATAAATCATTTATCTTCATTTTTATGCCCCTCCAATACTTCTTTTATCGCTTTATTTAGCTCTTTGCCTTTTTTGATGAGTTCGTATATCTCATATAGCTTGTCCTTCGCTGTCATATACTCCTCCTATATAAACATCTTGATGAATTCTTTATGCTCTATCCCAAGCCTAATGCAAGCTTCATCTAATGCCTTGTTTAAGGCTTTGGAATAATCTTCTCCTGTTCTTTCTGTTTCCTGCAATGCCAAGCTTGTTGCTAAGCTCAGTACTTGCTTCCTAATCATCCATATATCCTTATTTTCTTTCAACATACCTTTACCCCCATTTCTTCTGTTGCAATTATCAAATCTTTTACACTGCCTTGAAAATTCATCCTTATGCCTATATCAACTAAATCGTTCTTTTTAATTTCCATACGCCCTTTTAATCTCTCTTGGAGTTCTTCTTTTGTTTTTGCAGAAACCTTTATTGTTTGTGGTTGATCTGCTTTTATCATAATTTGTACTTCGATTTTTTCCTTGACTCTATACTTTTTGACTCTATTTTTCTTTATATAAAATCCACCTTTTCTATATCCTGTAATTTCAACAACTTCTGTCTTAACTTCAAGTATATCTTTTATTTTTTCTAACCATTTTGTAACTGTTGGCCCAGATACTAATGTCTTTTCTAAAATTTCATCCATACTATGGAATTTTTTATCATTCATCAAATCTACGAATTGTTTTGCACTCTTTATATTTTTTTCATATACAACAAACTTCATATTCCCCCTCCTAAAATGGTATTGGCTCGTTTGTGTGCATTTCTATAAAATCTGCTTGTTCTTTTTCTTGTGTATTTTTAGGCCAATCTAAAAATTTAACCTCCTCTGCTACAACCTCTGTTGCATATCTTGTGCTTCCATCTTGAGCCTGATATTTTCTTGTCTGAATAGACCCAGATACTGCCACAAGCCTTCCTTTATTTAGGTTGTTTGCTACATTTTCAGCAAGTTTTCTCCAGCAAATAACTGGTATGAAGTCTGCTTCTCTCTTGCCTTCTTGGTTGGTATAGTTTCTATCTACTGCAAGTGTGAAATTCGCAACTGCTATTCCTGAAGATGGCGTAAATTTTAGTTCTGGGTCTTTTGTTAGTCTGCCGATAAGTATTGCCTTGTTCATTTATCTTACCCTCCTATATTAATTTGCAGTCTATTATTTCAACTTTCACAACATAATTTGGCAAATAACTTAATTCATCTTCCACAAAGAGAGCTCCCCCTTCATCATTTTTTAGTATCATTCTAAACCATTCGTTGCCGTCATCGTCTTCCCCAAGCAATCTAAAACCCACATTGTTTTCTTTAAAGTCATCCTCACATATATCCTCAAAGTCTATAAAATTTATAACTTCGTACCCTAATGCACCTCGTGTTTTCATTTCCATTATTGCTGTGCCTTTATACTCCATTGTTTGAAAAACAATTTCGATTGTGTGTAATCTCTTTTGAAAATTATCTGTGTTGTTGTAAGATTTCATAATTCTTCAATCTCCTTTCTGCATTCTTCACATATTGTCTCCCAGCCATCTGTATGTTTGATACTTTTCCAACTGTTTTCTCTCTTATATTTCAATGCCTCATCAAATGTGCTAAATTCTCTTTCTTCTCCGCAATAATCGCAAATTAATATATATTTGCCATATTGTTTATCTATCATTTCTCATTTCCTCCCTATCATATTCTTCTATAGTTTCATACTCAATGATTTCTGCCCAACCAAACATTCTTGTATGTTGTTGTGCCAGTTCCCTTGCTTCTTCCACTGTTTCGCACTCTCTGAAACATACTGTCCTTTGCCAGTTGGGACTTATTACTCCGATTTTCATATTACCTCTCCTCCCTCATTCTGCTGATAATAAATTCAATAATTGCTTCTCTCATATCTTCTTCATTGACCTTATTTAGTTTGTTTATTACTTCTCCTATTGTTTGCTCTCTGCCACCTTTGAGCATTTCGTACACAACCCATTTGTCCATCATATTATCCCCCTTACTAATTGAATTTCTGGCTTCCAGAGTAATTTAACTACTCCTGTTCTTCCGCCTCTTTGTTTCGCTATATCAACCTCTATAATTCCCTTATCCTCTGTTTCTGCGTTGTAGTATTCATCTCGATATAAAAGCATTACCACATCCGCATTTTCTTCTATACCAGAGGACTCTTTGAGGTCGCTTAATTGAGGTCTTTTATCTGCCCTTTGTTCTACACCTCTGTTAAGCTGGCTTAGTGCAAGGACTGGTATTTCAAGTTCCTTTGCTATGTTTTTAAGTTGAATACATATATTTGTTACTTGTTCCCTTACTGTGTCCCCTTCTGCTCTCACAAGTCCTATGTGGTCAATTACAAGCATATCCAATTGGTTTCTTAGTTTCTGTCTTTTTGCCATTCGGTATATATCTTGAATGTGAAGTCCTGGAATGTCGTTGATAAGCATTTTATATTTGCTTAGTCTATCTGCTGCTCTTGTCATCTTGATGACCTCTTGGTCGTTCAATATCCCCCTTTCTATGTTCGCCATATCTACAAAGCTTTCTATTGCCAACCTTCTCAAACCAATTTCCTCTGCTGTCATTTCTAATGAGAAATACAAGACATTGTATTTTTTCGCTATCTCATTCGTTATATTGATTGTTACCGCCGATTTCCCCATTCCAGGTCGCCCTGCTATGAAGTAGAGTTTGCCTTTTTGAAACCCATTCAAACAGGCATCTATTGCGGATATATTGCACCTTATTCCTTGTATCTTTGTTTCTGATTTCATTCTTTTGTCAATTGAAGGAAATATTATCTCTTTGTACAAGTAATCATCATTTATTAGAACGTCTGTGTCTTGGTCGTCTATTTTTAATATTTCGTTCTGCATTTCATTTATTAGCTCTTGGAATGGTTTATTCTCCATTTCTTTTTTTGCTTTATCTATAACCTTATTTAATTCTCTTTGCTTGTACTTCTCTTTGATTATGCTTGTCTTTGCTTTATCCAAAGTTATGTCTGCATAGGTTATTAGGTCAGCAAGGTAACTTAACCCTCCAACTTCATCAAGTTTTATTGCTTGTCCTATATTAATAAAGTCTATTTTCTTCCCTTCTTGGTAGAGCTTCTGCATTGTTGCGTATAGTTTTCTATGCTTCATATCTCCGAAGTGTTCAGGTTTTAGGTCTATATCAAGGATTGTTTCATTATCCTTGAGTATTAATCCAAGCACCGCTTGTTCTGCTGGTATGTTATAGTACATTCTTCTCACTCCTATAATAAGCCTGTGAAGTCAAATTCTTTTTTCTTTTTTGGTTGGTTAGGTTGTTCTTTCTTCTTGTTCCAATTCCTCAAATATTCTTCTACATCTGTTTTAGTTTTTAAACCTTGTGAATACCAATTATTAAGTATCTTATTTATATAATTAAAGCTTCTCTTGTTATTAATAACAGCTTCTTCTATTGCTTTAATAATTACTTCTGTTTCTATATCTTCTAACCAATGATTAATCTTTTCTAATTCTATTGGTGTCATATTATGGATATTGTTATTAAATACCTCAATAATTTTTTTGATTTGTTGATGTTGCTGTTGCTCCTCATCATCAATCTCTGTAGTAATCTCTGTAGTAATCTCTGTTATAGTTTCGTTGTTTTCAACGTGTGGTTTTGTTGAATTCAACGAATCGACTTGTTGAAATCGTAAAATCCATTCGATTAGCTTGTCTTTTTTTACTCTGTAATGTGTTGTTGGACTACCATTTGCTTTTTTAATTTTTGTTTCTATCACATCCATTTCTAATAATTTTTTAGTAGATTTTCTTATTGCATAATCTGTTAAGAATATTTCTTCTTGCCATTCTTTACTGCTTTTATAAACCCAGCCATCTTTAGTCCTGCTTGACCAGTAGACTAATTGAGATAACATTAGAGCAGTTTCTAAACTTCCTGTGAGCTTGACATAAAATGTTGGTATAGTTAGAATATTATTTTGACCTGATACACTTTCAATGACTTTGTACATTTCTTGTTGGTTCATCTAATCACTCCTTGAATTATAGGTAATTCTGTAAAATTTGTATTAATAATTCTGTTGTTGGAATTTCTTGATTTATTGCTTCTATTTTAAGTTTTTTATCTAAATCAATTGGTATGTTGAAGGTTCTTTTAACATATTCAACATCTTTCGCTTTTATTGTTGGTCTGCCTACGTTTCTTTTTTGATTCTGCTTTTCTTTGCAAAATTGTTCTTCTATAAATTTTTCTAATTTTTCTTTTCTTTCACCCCACATTATATTTTTTAATTGTTCTAATCCTTCTTTTGTCCAAAGCACAAAGTTATTGTTTCTAAATTGTGATGGTTCATTTATTTGATAACCTTTGACTGTAAAATAATGTATGTTTTCTTGAAATAAACCTTTATAATACGATTTATAAGTAGTTAGAGCTTTCAAACCAGTTGCTTTTTCTATTTCTGCTGTTTTTAGAACTTTTCGATTATTATAAATCATTTATTATCCCCCTTTTTTTTACGATTGTTGATTTAACATCTTATCTGCTACTCTTAATGCATCTTCTATGTACCCTATCCTTTCTAAAAATTCAGGATAAGATATATCTTTTATGCTATTCCTTGCCATAAAATTAGACCTTCTTTGTTCTATGTTCATTCCGTAAGCTCTATTGAAATTGCTTCTAAAATGTTGCCAAGCTGTGTTATAAGGTATTCCATTTTGAAGTGCATATTTTCTTATCATTTGATTAAGTCTTTGTCTTGGTGTTCCTTCTATGTTTGTTGCATCTAAATTGTTTAATCTATGTTCTAAAATCTGTTGTTTTTGCTCTATTTCCTTTTGCTTTAACTCTGCTTTTGCAAGTGTGTCAAATATATGTTTAAACATTTGTAGTTCTGGACTTAACTGACTTATCATAATATTTTGTTCTCTTACTTTGAAATATGTTTCTTCTAATCTCTCATACACTTCCCAGGCTTCATCAGTATCTAATATCTTTGCATGTCTTGCTGCTCCTCGGTCAGTCCATAAAATAAGTTGTGATACATATTTCAAAGGCTCTCTAATATCATTGGGTAGGCTTTCTTTGAAATTTTTTAATTCATTACCTTCTAACTTGTAGTAATGTTTACCTAAAAAAAATCTGCCTTGATTGTTTAGAAAATTCATTTGTATATTTTTTTCTTCCGTCCCAAATTGTTCTGCTAAAACCTTAGTTGTCATCACTCTTTGGTCTTTGTATTCAATTGGAACTATATAATTCATTTTGAACCCTCCCATCATTTGTTCAAAGGTATTTCAATAATTTGTCCCTCTCTAATCATTGGTGATATGTTGTTATGTTGCCTTATCTCGTATATCAACTTTCTTATGTCTTCTCCTTGCTTGTTGTACTTCTTTGCTATACTCCAAAGGGTGTCCCCTGCTTGAACGACATATGTTTCATATTTTTGAATTTTTTCTTTTTTCTTGGTATAATTCATAAATGAAGTGGATATAATAGTAAAAGAGGAAACTATGCAAAAAACAGCTATTAAAAAAAGTTTCTTTCTCAATTTTTTTCAACCCCCATTTAAAAATTTAATATTATCTGTTATAATGAGGGTGAAGGGAGCGGCAACTCCCATTCACCAGTCGGTTTCTTGAAGAGCCCTTTGCCGAGGGCTTTTTCTATTGCCCTTCAACTACTTCAAATGGTGTGCCTTCAAATGTCTTGTTCGCTTCTTCCTCTATTTCTTTTGCTATCTTTTCATAGTCAATTAGTTTTATATCATCTGATTTCTTATATCCGTACTTTTCAATTACCCTTTTGCATAATTCTGCATTACCATTGGATAATGCGTATAATCTCCTTGCTTGTGCTTTAGATATAGTCTTATCATCATCAAATGTTGTCTTTACATTTACTACTGTATTGCCTTCCAAATCCAAATCCTCTAAGTCTTGAGTAAATATGTCGCTTAAACTTGCTACTAATAAAGTTGCATCAACTAATGCCCTCTTTTTAGCCATTTTTAAAACTGTATTATCAAGTGTAAATGCGTCTTGGTTTCTGTATTTCTTCTCTCTTGTATTACAAGCTCCTAATCCTTCTGTAATTAAAGTGTCTCCCTTGAAAAGCTTACATCTAACTTGATATTGAAAGAATCCATTTTCAAAGTCTCTTGTTGAATCAACTATTTCAAATTCACTTCTAAGTCCCATCATCATTAGGATTTTTTCAGCTCCTGGCTTTAGAAGTGTTGGCTTAGCACTCCCTGGGACTACGCCAAAGTCATGATTTTGATGTAATGTTTGTTGAATGACCTTTTGGAATTGAGTTATCTTTTGCATTGTGTTTTGGACCTGTTGAATTGATACTGTGTCAATTATTGAAAGATTATTTTGCTGATATTCAATTACTCTGTTATCCATTTATTCCACCTCCACATCTATTACAACCTTCTCTGGTTGTTCCTCAATTGTAATGCCTTCTATAATTTCTCCGTTTTCATCTACTACTAAATTACCTGCAATTTTAAGCTTTTTCTTGAGTTCTGACTTGTTTACCTCTTCTTTTATTCTTACGAATTCAGTTTTGCCAGCTTGTTTTAAGAAGTTGAGCAATTTTTCATCATCATAGTTCCACTTAGGTTGTTGCTTTCTAAATCCAACTTTTCCGTAAGGTGTGCTTAGTTTGAATTTTGAGTCTTTTTGTCTTTGCACGATTGCATATTCTTCAAGTAACCCTTCAAAAAATTTTAAGCTATCGTCAAGTTGTTTATTTTCTTTATCTAACCATTTTTGAATTCTTTCAATTTCTGCTTTTGCAAGTTCTTCATTCTCCTTTTGTTTTTTCTTTAATGCGGCAATTTTTCTTAAACACCAATTAGCTTGGTCTATGTTAGTTACCTTAAATTGCTCCTTTCCCTCTAATTGTTCAACCTCTTGAATTTCATAAATTTCCAATGCGTTCATCACTTTACCTCCTCTAAGTATTCTTTTATTTTCTCTTTACCAACTGTCTTTACTAAAGAACGTATAATCTGCCACTCCTTAAAGTGTTTTAGTAAGTCCTTTATCACTTGGTCGCTATCTATAATCTTTATGCTTTCGTTCATTATCTTGCCTCCTTTGTCGAATTATTTTTGAAGGATTTTCCTCTTTCTTGTAGAACTTTATCTACAGGAAGGAGGTGAAAGTTTATGGGTAAAAATCAACATGTTACTCCACATCCTGATGGTGGTTGGCAAGTAAAAGGTGAAGGTAATAATAAATCTACTAAAGTAACAGAAACTAAGAAAGAAGCAATTGATATAGCAAGACAAATTGCTAAAAATCAAGAATCTGAATTAATTATTCATGGCAAAGATGGTAAAATTCAAAGTAAAGACAGCTATGGCAATGACCCATATCCACCCAAAGGTTAATCATACTTAGGTTTTAGTCTAATCCTGTAACCAACTGCTGGTATAGCATCGTTCTCAGTTATTTCAGCTATGGTTACAGGATTTTCCTCGTCTGTTTCAACAATTAACCTTGTATAGAGTTCTGACAAAATATTGATTCTGTTTCCTTCCATTTTTTCATTCATCCCTCTTACCTCCTCTGTTTTCTTATTCACATTCAACTTTTCTACTGTTTGAACCTTCATATTCCCCTCTCCTTTCCTATTTCAAATTTCCTTTTGCAATTTCTTCTTCCATTCTTTTTATAAGCTCAAGTCTTTGCTCTGGTGTTAACATTCTCTTTATTATCTGTGCGACTGCTTTTGATAACCTCTCTTGTACCTCTTTCTCTCCACCAGGTGGATAATTAGCTACAACCTTAATAGCCATTTTCTTTTCCCTCTTTTCTTATTAGTATTAATTTATGCTTGTTGTAATTGTGGTTTATCTTGTCCACTGAATTTATTTATGAAATATATCTGTCCTTTACCTGTAACCTTTGGTGTTTTAGATATACTTATATGCCCATCTGCGTGTGTTATAGTTGTTTCTTTTACTTCGAATAACCCTAATTCCATTGCATATTGCGTTGGCATATTGTAGTCTGTACCTTTTCTCTTGATTAGGTATCCATTATCTCTTAGCCATTGGAATAGCCTATTTTGTCCTATGTCTATTCCATTTTGTTTAAGTAGTTTTGCAAGCTCTCCTACTAAAATCGAATTCTTTGCTGTTGCTACTGCGTCTGCAAACAGTACCTTTGGTTTTTGTTCTTCTATCTTTTGTTGAAGCTTTGCTCTTTCCTCTCTTTCTTTTTTTAGTTCAGTTAATACCTTTATCATTGCGTCAGGATTTAATAAAGCTTCTTCTAATTTTTCAGGCGTCATATAAGCTCCATGTTTCCTTATGCTTGGTATTACTTCATCAAATATCCATCTCTCAAACTTTTCTGCTTTTGCTTTTATTTCTGTGTTTTTGCTTTGGTCAGCTGCTTTTACAATTAATCTGTAAATGTCTCCTTCATTAATTAAATTTGTTTCTGTCTTTACCACCATCCCATTTTGGGATTGTGCTTCTAAAACTTCTTTTCTAATGTTTTTACAATGGTTTATTACGGCTTTAGTTGCATTTTCATATCCTAAAGCTCTTGCTACATCAACACCAACGGCATAAGGCTTACCGTCAATCTCAACCATTCTTACCTTCCCAAATTCTTGGTTTTCAAATATTTTTAATTCATTCATCTTTAGCCCCTCCATCCTTTGTATCTTTAAGTTGCTTTTGCATAAAATATATTAGATAACTAAAGTTTTCATTTTGCTAACTTCTTCGTTAAAAAAAATTTCATCCATAGTTATGTTTGGTATTTTTTCTTTAAATGTTTTAGTTATCAACACCATCTCGTTTTGTTTAAAAGGTATTTTACCATTTTCTTTAAAGGAATAACTTGTTAGGGAAATATTAAGTAGTTTTGCCATGTCCGCTTGTGTTAATTTTAATAAATTCCTATATGCAATCAATTTATTATTCATAATACCACCTCCTTTTGTTATCGTATTGATAACTTTCAATTATTATTATAGTTTTCAATTTGTTAACTGTCAATATTATTTTATTATTTTTTTTAAAAAAATATTCATTTTGATAACTTTAGTTTTAATTTATCTTTAATATTGTATAATTTAATTAAAAGGAGGTTTTCAATATGCAAACCTTTGGAGATAGATTAAAAATGTTGAGAAAAGAAAGAGGTATGACTGGGACAGAGTTAGGGAGGTTATTAAATGTAAGTAAAGTTGCAATATCTAATTGGGAAAATGGTAACAGATTCCCTGACAAGGATATGCTTTTAAAAATAGCCGAATTGTTTAATGTTTCCGTTGATTACCTCCTTGGAAAGACAGATGTAAGAAATCAAGAACCTTCAATATCCAAGCCAGATATGCCAAGATTCACCCCTAAGGAAGAAAGAGACATTGCAAAGAGATTAGAGAAAATGAGAGAAGATTTACTTCAACAACAAGGTCTTATGTTCTATGGTGAACCAGTTTCAGAAGAAGCTATCGAAAGTATTTTAGCTGCTCTTGAGTTTGGTATAAGGCAGGCTAAAATTATCAATAAAAAATATACTCCTAAAAAATATAGAAAAGATAATGAATAATATTATTAAGTGTGTTTAATAATTTAATTTTAAAATGTTTTATTAAAAGGGGTTGGAAATGTGAAATTTATAAAGGCAAATGATGACTTTATCGTTGCAAAATGTCCAAACTGTGGAAATATCAAACACATACTTAAAAATACTTGTTTCCCATCCAAAGAAGGTTTCATTTTAAACCTACCAGTTTCGTGTGAATGTGGTTGCGTTTATGATACTATTACTAATCCTAATGTTAAATCAGGCAAAAACTTAAATTTTATAACAAAAATACTAAATATATTTGCTCACAAATCAATAAATATCTCATCACAAGAAGAAAAATACAATGATAAAAAAGGTAGTAATACATCCCCAAATTACAGTAACACAAGCAAAGAAATCAATTTAAATAATTTATCTAATAATGCAAAACTTGAACTCGCTAAAATTTTATTTGATAGTTTAAAATTAAGTGTTGGATTTGGAAATTCTAATTCACAATTAAACAAAATTGCAGAAAAAATCCTTAAAGAAGCTAAAGATAGGCATAAAATTTTAGATAAAATTATTGAACTATGTAAAGATATAGATGACCCTAAAGCTTATTTAATAGTTGGAAGAGCTTATGTTTGGAAAGGAGCTAAGTTCAGAAAAGAAGCAATAAAATATTTAGAAAAATATTTAATAAATCCTACTGAAGATAGTTATGAAAAAGGATATGTTACTCGAGATGGGGAAAACGTAGAAATAACCTTAGAAATTCATTTATTTTGGGTATATAGCGACCTAGGCGAATGTTATGAAGGAGTATATGACTTTGACAATGCTTTAAGATGTTACAAGTTAGCTAATAAAATGGATCCAGCTATGCCTTCTGGATATATTCGTATTGCACAAATTTATACAAAATTAGGGCAAATAAATGAAGCTATTAAACTCTTAGAACAAGCAAAAAAAACACCATATTATCAACCTAAAAAAGTAAAAAATGTATTAGATAATTCGTATCATATTGATGATTCTTTTAAAGTTGTAATTGATAATTCGTTAAAAGATTTTATAAATAAAAAAGAAAAAGGCTATGTTTATAGACCTCGAAAAATAAAGCACAATATTGTGGAGTGAGTAAAATGATATTTTCAAAGTATTATTTAAAATTATGAATAATTTCCCCTAGGGTTATATGGTCGCCATTTTGGGGAGGGGATTTTTTTGAATTATATCAAGTGTAAAACAAATGAAATAATAAAAAAATATAAAACTAACAATCCTTTTGAAATAGCTGATTTGTTAGGTATTAATGTCAAAACCTTTGATTTCCCTACGGAAGTCAAAGGTATTTATCAATATGAGAAGAAAAATAAATTTATATATCTAAACAGACAGTTATCTTATCATGAAAAAATGTATGTTTGTGGTCATGAACTTGGACATGCTGTGCTACATACTAAAATTAATTGTACTTTTTTAAAACAATATACACTTTTTAATGTAAACAAATTTGAGCATGAAGCTAATCAATTCTGTTCATATTTATTAATACCTGATGATGTACTCAAGCAATATTCAGAACACTCTTTAGAGTATATTGCCGCAACTTTTAATATACCAGTAGAATTATTGATGATTAGATAAATAAATTAAAAGGCGACCAGAATTCGAGAGCCTTTGAGCACCAACCGATTTATTTTAGATATGACAATAGAGCAAATAGTCTTTATTGCAAAAGGGCTGGTGGAATATAAGTTTTATAAAGGAGTTGGGGTTAAATGAAGATTATGTTCACTATTTCTGATAACGGAGAAATTGAGTTAATAGAAAAACCTAAAATAGTTAGAGAAAAAGGTAAATCATTAATATGCATACCAGACAATTTTACTGTTATTGATTTAGAAACAACAGGACTTGATTCTTATTATGATGAAATTATTGAAATAGCCGCAATAAAGGTTAGGAATAAGGAAATAGTTGATAAATTTGAAACATTAGTAAATCCTAATTTCCCTGTAGATGATTTTATAACACAACTTACAGGTATAACTAATGAAATGTTAGAAAATGCTCCTTCAATAGAAGAAGTGTTACCTAAATTTTTAGATTTTGTTAAAGATGATATTATACTTGGGCATAACGTAAATTTCGACATTAATTTTTTATATGATTCAATGTTAGAGATTTTAAACTATAAATTTAACAACAATTATGTTGATTTATTAAGATTAGCAAGAAAAGTATATCCCAATTTCCCTAATCATAAATTAAGAACCATTGCAAAAGAATTAAATATTGAGTTCCCAGATTTACACAGAGCGTTAGATGATACAATTATAACTTATAATTGTTTTATGCGTTTATTAAAAGATTTGAAAAATAATAATATTGATTTGGAATCATTGTTCAAACTCAATAAATCACATTCTAAATTAAACCTTAAAGAATTACAAAGCAACAAAACTGAATTTAACCCAGAACACCCATTTTATAAAAAATATTGTGTTTTCACAGGTAAATTAAATAAAATGACACGTTCTGATGCGGCACAAAAAGTTTTAGATGTTGGAGGTTATTGTGAAAATAATGTAACTAAAAACACAAATTATCTTATATTAGGTAATTTTGATTATTGTAGTAATATAAAAGGTGAAAAAAGTAATAAACTAAAGAAAGCTGAAATGTTAATTTTAAAAGGTCAAGACTTACAGATTATAAGCGAAAATGTATTTGAGGAATTATTAAATGAACTTTAATTCAATTGTGATAAATATTTTAGATTAGCAGGATAAAGAAATATGCTGAACTATATGGAAACATATAGAGGTATCGGATAAAAAGCCGATACGATAACAAATTGAATGTTGCTCTTGCAAGTAATGTGGTAAAATTACCAACATATAAAATTTCCGGTTTAGAAAATATAACTAAACATAATCAACAAATGGCAGAAATTTTAAATCGTGAGGTGATTGAACCAGTAAATAAATTAAGCAAATCAATGGGTAGAACATTTGGTCAAATGCAAGAGGTTTTAGGTAGCTAATTGCCCATCTATGAAGTAATTCATAGAATTGCATCGGGTAAATTCATAGAAAGCCCTAACGTAAAGTCGAGGGTAACTATGAGCCAAACTGTAAGAATTCGTCTTGTGTATTACAGAAGGTGCAACGCATAGATAGTGAGGAACGATACCAATAACCTATCCACGAACACCCGATATCCTGCTAATCTTATATATATTATATCACTATATAATTATTAACATAACAAAAGAATTGGTAGAATATAAGTTTTATAACGGTATTATCAACAAAAAATGGAATAGGTCCTGGTGAGCCACATCCAAAACTTTTAGAACGTTTAGAAACAGTTCGCAGAAAAATGGAGATAAATTAGGTTGGAGATGAATTGCTAAAACAGATAAAACCGCCAAATATATGGCGGTTATCCTTTTATACCTAACTTTTCTTTTAATGCTTGTTGAAGTACTTGAGAAAAATTTATTTTGGCATCTTCTGCTGCTTTATTAAGCCACCTAGGTAATGTAACTGTTTTATTTACACTTTTGTTTGCCATTTCATCTCTAACAGGTTGCATATAAACTGTAATAGGCACAACAAATGCTCCTTTAGGTATATCAAATTTTTCTGGTGGCGTTGAAGATGGAATTTGTTCATTATCTTCTTCCATACCATATAAATGAAGTTCAAGAGCATCTTTTGCCATATATATAGCTTCTTCTAGTGTAGAACCTTCTGTTATACAACCAGGTAAATCTGGGAATGATACGAAATAACCACCATTTTCACCTGGTTCAAATATAGCTGAAAATATATATTTATCAAGCATAATATATCCTCCTTAAAAATTTAATTTTATAATTAACTTTAAGCAAGAGGGTTATTATTTTAACCCTGCCTGCTTAAATATACTGTTCATTGTTTTAGGGTCAAGGTCTTTGTTATGATACGGTACAGTTACCAAACCACTTTTAGAAGGATGTTTAAATTGTTTGTGTGAACCTCTTTGTCTAACCTCTACCCAACCATTATTTTGTAAAATTTTTATTATTTCTTTTGGTTTCATTCCACCTCCTCCTTACAATTTTATTATAACACACGTAATTTACACGTGTCAATACTAATGAAAGGAGTTTTAATATGAAATTTGCCATATACTCAAGAAAATCTAAATTCACTGAAAAAGGTGATTCTGTTGAAAATCAAGTTATAATGTGCAAAGAGTTTATAGAGAAAAACTTTAAAGATATAGAATCTATATTAGTTTATGAAGATGAAGGATTTTCAGGTAAAGATATAAATAGACCTCAATTTCAAAAATTAATTAAAGATGCAAAAGCTAAAAAGTTTAATGTAGTTGTTTGCTATCGTCTTGATAGATTTAGCAGAAATGTAGCTGACTTCTCTACTTCAATTAATCTTTTACTATCTCAAGGCATTGATTTTATATCTATTAGAGAACAGTTTGACACAACTACTCCAATGGGTAGAGCTATGATGAATATTGCTGCGGTATTCGCACAACTTGAAAGAGAAACAATTGCAGAAAGAATAAAAGATAATATGCTTGAGCTTGCCAAAACAGGTCGTTGGCTTGGTGGCACTCCCCCACTTGGTTATAAGTCGGAACCTATATTATATAAAACAGAAGATGGCAAGAGCAAGAAGATGTATAAATTAAGTATAGTCCCTGAAGAAATCGAAACAGTTAAACTCATATATAATCTTTATCTTGAAAAAAGAGGATTTAATACAGTTGCTACATACTTATGTAAAAATCACTTTAAAGGTAAAAATGGTGGTGAATTTTCAAGGGCTACTGTTGAACAAATTGTAATTAACCCTGTTTATTGCATAGCAGATGAAAAAATATTGGACTGGTTTAGGAAACAAGGTGCTAAGGTTTGTGGTGAGCCAAATGGAGTAAATGGTCTAATGGTCTATAATAAGCGTGAAGGTGGTAAAAAAGATAAACCTGTCAATGAATGGATAATATCTGTTGGGCAACATGAAGGAATAGTAACTTCTGATGTATGGCTTAAATGTCAAGAAATAATTAATTTTAATAAAGAAAAATCCTCTCCACGCTCTGGAACAGGTGAAAAGTTTTTATTATCTGGTATGCTTGTATGTGGTGAATGTGGCAGTGGAATGGCATCTTGGAGCAAATATAATAAGAAATATGATTACATGGAACGATATTATAGATGTAACTTAAAAAATAGAGCTTCAAATAGATGCACAAACAAAATGCTTAATGCCTCTAAAGCAGAGGAATACATAGTTGATTATCTAAAGAATATAAGTCCTGAAATAGTCATGAAAGAATTGGCATTAGATAAAGATACTCTAATAAACACTAATATTATAAAAAGCGAAATAAATAATCTTCAAAAACAGATAGAAGAAAACGAAAAAGTAATTAAAGGGTTAATAAGAAAAATTGCTATTTTAGATGATGATATGGTATCAATAATTCAAGAAGAAATTCAAACCTTAAAACAAGAAAATATAAACTTAAATAAAAAAATACAGGAATTAATATCATCACTTGACGAAACAAATGATAAATACAATATAATAAATAATATCGTTGATAGTTTGAATAATATTAAAAAGTTCTATGATTATGTTGATATAAACACTAAACGTCAATTAATCAATGAATTAGTAGATTATATTGTATGGCATGGTGAAACTGAAACATTAGAAGTTAATTTTAAAGGTAGTATAAAAACTCTACCAAATGGGAAAGTTAAAAGAAGAAATAAAAATAATTAGTGTATATTTTACTGTGTTTTTGTGGTGGTTGATGATAAAACAATGCAACAAGTTTTATCAAAAAACGCAGACATAGGTTTTTGTGGACCTGAACAGGTTATATATCTTTATAATCAAGGAAGAGAAGACTATGCAGTTTTATTTGCACAACTCACCAAAAGAGATGGCTCCTTCCTTGTTTCAAGAAATAAAGAAGACAATTTTGCTTGGGAAAGCTTGAAGGGTAAAACAATTATAGGTGGTCGTCCTGGAGGAGTTCCTGAAATGACATTAGAATATGTACTAAGAAATCACGGACTAACTCCTAATAAAGATGTAAATATAATAACAAACATTGCATTTACAGCTACAGCACAGGCCTTTAAATCTGGTACTGGTGACTATGTTGCCCTATTTGAACCAACAGCAAGTATGCTTGAAAAAGAAAATGGAGGTTATGTCGTTGCATCAATTGGTAAGGCCTCTGGAGAAATTCCTTATACCTGCTTCTTTGCAACCAAATCATATATAAAAGAAAATCCTGATATCATACAAAAATTTACCAATGCAATTTATAAGGGAATGCTCTGGACTGAATCTCATTCTTCAAAGGAAATAGCTGAGGCAGTTAAAGATTTCTTCCCCGGTTCTGATATCGATATATTAACCAAGGTTGTTGAAAGATATAAACAACAGGATACTTGGGCTAAAACACCAGTTTTAGAGGAGGACTCCTTATCAAGACTTATGGATATTATTCAATCCTACAACCCAAACTTAATTCCAAAACGTCCTCCTTATAAGGATATAGTAACAACCGAATTTGCTAAAAAAGTTATTGGTAAATAATATTTATGTATATGCCCCTTGATGAATTTAGTATATCATCAAGGGGATAAAGCTAAAACATAACAAAAATTAAATATAAGCGAGAGTGATAAATATGGGCAAACTAACTCTGTGTAACGTATCTATGACATATCATACTCTACACACCGAAACAAAAACCCTTGATGATATAAGTATTAAAGTAGATGAAGGTGAATTTGTTGTACTTGTTGGGCCTTCAGGATGTGGTAAATCTACTCTACTTTCAATTATAGCTGGTCTTATTACTCCAACAAGTGGTGAAGTTTATTTAGATGACAATATTATATCCTATCCCTGCAATAAAATAGGGTATATGTTTCAAAAGGATACTTTATTTGAATGGAGAAGCATTTATAAAAACATTACTTTAGGACTTGAAATAAGAAAAGAATTAACTAAAGAAAATATAGATTTTGCAAATACCTTAATTGAAAAATACGGCCTTTCCTCCTTTAAAAACTATTACCCAAATCAACTATCAGGCGGAATGAGACAGAGGGTTGCATTAATAAGAACTTTAGTTTTAAACCCTGAAATACTATTGTTAGATGAACCATTTTCTGCATTAGACTACCACACAAGATTATTAGTTTCTGATGAAATATATAAAATTATTAAAGCAGAGGAAAAAACTACTCTAATGGTAACCCACGACATAACAGAAGCAATTTCTCTTGCAGATAGAATTATTGTATTGAGCTCAAGACCTGCCAAAATAAAAAAGGAGTTTAATATAAATCTTAGTATAGAAGATAGAACACCCCTTACCTCAAGAAATGCTCCAGAATTTAAAGATTATTTTAACTTAATATGGAAGGAGCTTGATAAATATGATAAATAATACTCCTTCAAAGGAACATTTGGAATATATCTCCAAAATTAAACGCAGAAATACATTAATAACACTAAGTAGAATTTTAATATTGATAATTTTTATAGCACAATGGGAAATAACAGCACGACTTAACATCGTTGACCCTTTCTTAGTAAGTCAGCCATCTAAAATTGTAACTACCTTCTTTAAGTTGATGCAGGAGGGACATCTTTTAAGGCACACATATGTTACCTGCATAGAAACTATAATAGGTTTTATTTCTGGTACTATAATTGGTACCTTAATTGCTATTATACTCTGGATTTCAGATTTTATTAATAAAGTTTTAGAACCATATCTTGTTGTACTAAATGCCCTACCTAAAATTGCATTAGGCCCAATACTAATCTTCTGGGTTGGTAATGGTCAGCCTGCCATAATTATAATTGCGCTTACAATATCTTTAATTGTTACCATTATTTCTGTTTTAACAGGATTTAATGATGTAGATGAGGATATGATAAAGCTTGTAAAAACGTTTGGAGCAAATAAATATCAAATACTAAAATATGTCGTTCTTCCTCATAGCCTTCCTACTTTAATTTCAACATTAAAGATAAACGTAGGGTTATCTTGGGTTGGTGTTATAGTTGGTGAATTTTTAGTAGCAAAAGAAGGATTAGGATTTCTTATAGTTTTTGGTGGTCAAGTTGCCCAATTAGATATGGTTATGTTAAGTATAATAATACTTTCTATAATTGCCTATATAATGTATGCAATAGTTAGTAAAATAGAATCAAAGTATATAAAATAAAAATATGGACTGAAAACCAGTCCATATTTTTATTATTCATTCATTAAATCTTCTATCATCTTCTTGTATTCATTAACCATTTCGTGGGCCTTTTCACTGCTTAGAACTCCATTTAGAGTCTTAGTTTGGAAAAATCTTTCTGGAATCTTTATGCTGTCTAAGCTGTATCCAAGTTTTGCCTTTATTTGATATTTAAGCTTTTGTATATCCTTTGCAAATTGAGTAAGTTCTTCTTTTGTCATATTAATTCCAACAGCCTCTAATGCTTCAAGAACTATATCTCTTGTATATACCTTTCTTGCAAACAAACATATTACTAAGCTTGTTAGAATGTTTCTTTCTAATTCTTCGTCATATACCTTCTTAACAATATCTTCTTCCTTTGGTTTTGATTGGTCTATTGAATATCCACCATTATCAAGGTGTGAGTGTCTTGAACCAACAGCAAATCCTACAACATTTCCATATCCTGTATGATATCCTGCCATCTCATTTCCACCTAAATGGCAAGCAAAATCTGAACCACCATAAACCTTTGAAGCGTGAACTACACCTTTTCCTAAATCTTCATAGAACTTATTCTTTCTTGTTGAAATATACTTAACTGCTGCAATATAGTTTTGAACAATACCAAATTCAAATGGTACAAGTGTCTCTTCAAGTGAAACATATCCTCTCTTGTATGCTTCTGTTGCCCATCCTAAAACAACACCTGTTGATATTGCATCAAGTCCTTCGCTTTCAACAACGTCAATTAGTTCAAGTATTTCGTCAGTTGACTTTATACCAAGGAATGTACCAAGTGCGAAAATAAGCTCGTGGTCATATGATACATTTATTGTTTCATATTCATATCCTGCATCAAATTCTCTTCTTACTTGACCAATGTGGATACATCCTATTGGACATCCTGCACAAGCAACCTTTCTTACAAGATTATCTTCTGCAAACTTTTCCCCGGATACATCTTCTGCAAAATCTATCTTGTTCTTTTGAAGGTTGAAGGATGGTAGTGAATGCATTTCATTTAGAGGAATAACGTTAACTGGAGTACCAAGTTCGTGATACTTCTTCATAAGGTCAGTGTTTAGAACCCTATCATATATCTTGTCGTAAACTTTTCTATATTTTACCTTTAATTCCTGTGGTATATCTACTGTATTGTTTCCTATAACAACTATTGCCTTAAGATTCTTTGAACCCATTACAGCACCAAGACCAAGTCTTCCAAAGTGTCTGTATGTATCTACGTTAACACCTGCATAAGTTACAAGGTTTTCACCTGAACGACCTATTCTAATTGAGCTTCTTACACCACTTCCGTGTGTTGTTTGTCTTAATATTTTACCTGTTTCTTCAACAGATAATCCCCACATAGCTCTTGCATCTCTAAATTGTACCCCATCATCAATTAGAAGATATTGAGGATGTGCTGATTTACCAGTTACAACTATAGCATCAATACCAGCAAATCTCATTGCCATTGCAAATCTTCCACCTGCATGGCTCTCTCCATATTCCTTTGTATGTGGAGAATAAAATGTTGCAACTGTCTTTGTACATACTGGCATTACAAAAGAAAGAGGTCCTATTGCATAAATCATTGGTTGAGCTGGATCAAGTGGGTCAAGCTCTGGCTTTATGTTTTCATCAAGAAGCTTTGCTGCAAGACCTGTACCTCCAAGATATTTAACAAGGTCCTTTCTTTGTTCGTATCTATATTCTTGCTTTTCAAGGTCTATATAAAGAACATTAATGTAGTCTCTTGCTAGCATATTATAAAACCTCCTTCGTTGTAATACATCTGTGTGGACAATACTTTGTACAATATCCACAGTGAGTACAAATTATTGGATAACCCTCTTCATCAAATCTAATTGCATTTACTGCACAAGCCACTCCACAGGCACCACACTTTGTACATTTATCTTTGTGGAATACTACTCCTCCACCTGTTCTCTTTGTTAGAGCACCAAACTTACAAGCCTCCATACAAGCTGGTTCTTCGCATCCTCGACAAATATTTATAACAAATTCACCTGTATAACCACCTGATGTTTTAACTTCTATTGCTGAGTTAGCAATTGAATATTCTCCTCTAAGTCTTGCACAGGCTTGACGGCAAGATAAACAACCTATACATCTTCTTCTGTCTGCTACCTTCAATACCTTTGCCATTTTTACACCTCCAATATTTAAATATGCAATTGTTTATTATATAACTTGCAATATAAACAAATGCTATTATATCACAAAATAATAAAAAATTTGTTAACAGTTTGTTAATTTGTTATCAAACACTCTAACCTTCCTTGCAATTCCTTGATTTCTACTTTATCACCATCTTTAACCTTTCCTGACAATATCATTTTTGCCAATTCTGTCTCAATATATTTTTGAATAAATCTCTTTAATGGTCTTGCACCATAAACCTGATCATAACCAACGCTTGCTATATAATTTAAGGCACTTTCATCCACATAAAGCTTTATATTCTTTTCATTAAGCCTTGATTGTATTTCATTTATAAATATTTTTATTATTCTCTTAATTGATTCATTTGAAAGTGGCTTAAATATGACTACATCATCTACTCTATTTAAAAACTCAGGCCTAAACCTCATCTTAAGAACATCCTGAACCTCTTTATAAATCTCATCTAAATCTTTATTCTGAATTAAACCCTGCTGTATAACATCACTTGCTATATTAGATGTCATTATTATTATTGTATTTTTAAAGTCAACTATGTGTCCTTTGCTATCTGTAAGCCTTCCTTCATCTAAAAGCTGTAAAAATATATCAAACACCTCCTCATTTGCCTTTTCTATTTCATCAAATAAAATTACACTATATGGTTTTCTTCTAACAGCCTCTGTTAGCTGTCCACCCTGTTCATATCCTACATATCCCGGAGGTGCTCCTATTAGCCTTGAAACTGAGAACTTTTCCATATACTCTGACATATCAATTCTAATCATATTATCCTCGCTGTCAAACAACTCCCTTGCTAATGTTTTAGCAAGTTCTGTTTTTCCAACACCTGTAGGTCCTAAAAAGATAAAGGAACCTATTGGACGCTTTGGATCCTTTATTCCTGCCCTTGCTCTTAAAACTGAACCTACAACTACCTCTACAGCTTCATCTTGACCTATTACTCTTTCTTTAAGTAATTTTTCAAGATTTAATAGTTTTTCTCTTTCTCCCTCAACAAGCTTTGAAATAGGGATATGCGTCCACCTTGAAACAATTTCACATATTTCTTCTTCTGTAACCTCCTCCTTAAGAAGAAGATTTGCATCCTTTATTTTATCTTCTAACGCCTTTAGTTCATTTTCAAGTTGAGGCAATCTTCCATATTTTATTTCCGCAAGTTTATTTAAATCATATTCCTTTTCTGCCTTTACCATTTGTGCCTTTAAATTATCAATTTCTTCCTTTATATTCCTTATTCTTTGTAACTCTTCCTTTTCCTTACTATATTTTGCGTTTAATTCCTTCTCCTTATCCTTTAAATTTGCAATTTCCCTTTCAACATCCTCTAATCTAATTTTTGAAAATTCATCTATTTCACCCGAAAGTGCTCTTTTCTCTATTTCAAGTTGAAGTATTTTTCTCTTTACTTCATCAAGTTCATAGGGAACACTTTCTATTTGAGTTTTTATCATTGCACAGGCCTCATCTACCAAATCTATTGCCTTATCTGGTAGAAATCTATCTGTTATATATCTTTTAGACAATTTTGCCGCAGATACTAATGCACTATCGTGTATTCTAATCCCGTGATGTATTTCTAATCTTTCCTTTAAACCTCTTAGTATTGCAATAGTATCCTCTACAGTTGGTTCGTTAACATAAACAGGTTGAAATCTTCTCTCAAGAGCCTTATCCTTTTCTATATATTGTCTATACTCATCAAAGGTTGTCGCTCCAATACAGTGAAGTTCTCCACGAGCCAGCATAGGCTTTATTAAATTACCAGCATCAACAGCTCCCTCTGCTTTACCTGCCCCAACTATTGTATGTATCTCATCTATAAAAAGTATTATCTTGCCTTCACTTCTTTGGATTTCCTTTAGAACTGCCTTAAGCCTTTCCTCAAATTCACCTCTATATTTTGCCCCTGCAATAAGTGCACCTAAATCTAAGGAGAATATTTTCTTATCCTTTAATCCCTCAGGTACATCTCCCTTTACTATTCTCTGTGCCAATCCCTCTACTATTGCTGTCTTACCAACACCAGGGTCACCAATTAACACAGGATTATTCTTTGTTTTTCTTGAAAGTATCATAATTACTCTTCGTATTTCATCATCTCTGCCTATAACAGGATCTAATTTGTTTCTTCTTGCCTCCTCTGTCAAATCACGACCATATCTTTTGAGTGCATCATATGTACCTTCTGGATCATTAGTCTCTACCCTTTGTCCTCCTCTTGCCTCCATAAGCACCTTTAAAAATTTTTCTTTATCTATTCCATTTTGAATCAACATCTTCTTTAGTGGATGTTCAGTTTCTAAAATTGCTAAAAATATGTGTTCAACACTAATATACAAGTCATTCATATTAGCCATTATTTTTTCTGCATTCACTAATACCTCTTCTAATCGGCGTGTTGCATAGACATATCCAGAATCAGCTGCTTGACCATACACCTTTGGAAGTTTATCTAAATATGCCTCAACCTCATTTTGAAGCTTTTTATTATCAATTCCCATTCTCTCTACTAAGCTTGGTATTAGACCATTCTCCTGCGTTAAAAGAGCAAAAAGCAGGTGTTCTACATCTACCTGCTGATGCTTAAAGGAAACTGCAATCTGCTGGGATAGATTTAATGCATCCTGTACCTTAAGCGTCATCTTATTTACGTCCATAAAACCATCTCCTTATAGTGTTTTATATAAATCATAAATTTTTAAAAATTCCTCATAAAAATGATTTGCAAGCTGTCTTTTTTGTTTTATACATTCTGATTTTGTATAAAAAGCACCAATATATAAGTTTAATTTGTCTTCTTTATTTTCCTCCAAAACAGTCTTAATATTATCATAGGCCTTTGAATTCATCTCTAAGCAATTTATTTTTAAAATTTCAGTATATTTAGTTTTTGTAATTCTATTTAAACTTATAAAGGATTTTTTATTGCTTAAAATATAATTCCATATTTTATCCTTTGAGTTTAATATTATTTCTTTATTTTGTGTATTATAATAAATGCCAACCCCATATTGATTAATAACAATATCTATGTAAACATTTTCATCTATCCTATGTCTTGCCTTTAAACTATCACTTTTTTTATTACTCTTCAAAAAATCCTTTTCAAGCTCTAAAAAACCGTTAGTATTCTTATGATATATCTTTTGAAGTTCATAACAAAATGCTCTAAAATTTGTTTTAACATTCTCCCTCTGCTTTAAATTCTCCTCATTATGTATTTTTTCTAAATTTTTAAAATATTCAAAATCCTGTGCTTCAAACCCTAAAAATTCCATATTAATCCCCCCCAATAACAAAAGCGTGATTTCTTTTATAATTAATTATACCAAACATTTCTAAAAAAGAAACCACGCCTAATATTTTTTATTTATTGTTTTGAGAAAGAAGTAAATACTCGATTGCCTGTTTATTATCTCCCATATTTTTATACATTTGAGATAGTTTTATGTAAAGCTCCACCTTTTGTTCTTCCCTATTACACTTTTCCATAAAATCTAATGCATAGAAGGCATAATCCTCTGCCCTTTGATAATCTTTAATTTTGTATAGATAATCAAACCTTGACATTAATATTTTTATTATTCCTTCTTCATAGTTTTTCTGAAGCATTACTCCTTCTGCTTGATTTATCACATTTAATGTTTCATCCAATCTTTTCATTTCCAACAAGCAGTCTATTAAATTTAAATAAACATCTAAAATAAAGGCTATATTTTCCTTATTAATCTCCTTCTCGCACTGTATAATATCTTTAAACAATTGAATTGCTTGTTCTTTTTTGCCAGATTCCCAAAGACAAACAGCCATATTATTTTTTGCCTTTAACATACCCTCAAGATCACTATTTAGTTTATATTTTTTATATGCATTTTCAAATCTTTTGAAACTATCCTCTGCATCCTTTATCTTTAAGTCTACATTACCCTGCATCATTTCTATACCTGGCAAATATTGTTCTTTATTATGCCAGTCATTTTGCTTTATGAAATCCTTAAGTTTATTTAAATAAACATCTGACAATGTATATCTATTCAATGCTATTGAGCATAAAGCTAAATCATAATATGTTCTTGCTATATTATCTGAAGAAATTCCCTTATCAATTAGCTCCTCTGAATTTTTATAATAACCAAAGGCTAATTCATATTTGTTGTTAAAATAGCTACAATTACCAAGACAAATATACATATCAGAAATAATATCATAATTATTTGTTTTTAGGTAATAAACAAGTGCTTTTGAAAAATCAACGAAACTTTTATCATAGTCCTCTTTAAAGTATGATTGTTTTGCAAAGCAGTAATAATAATATCCCTTTTGAGCATCTGAAAGCATATCTAAACTTTCTTCATAAATACTTATTCTATCTAACACCTCATTAATGTTTTCTCTACTTAAGTTAAAATTAGTCTCATTAATTATTCTTTGAAACTTCTTCTGCATTCTTTCTCTATCAGTTAATGTAAAATATTCTACATCTACCTCTAACTTTTCTGCAATGTATGATAGCAACTCATCACTTGGATTACATTTACCATTTTCAATTGAACTGATTTGAGCAGCAGTAACCCTGTCCCCCGCAAGCTCCTTTAAAGTCATTCCCTTTTGCTTTCTTAAATTGCGTATCTTCAATCCTAAATTCTCACCCATATCAATCCCCACTTTTAAATTATTCCTAATTCCTTATATAAATCCAAACTCCTATTCATATATTTAAGTGCTAAATCCTGCATATTTAAATCAACATATAACTTTCCTAATAGAACATAAAAATTTGCAAGCTCCTTTTTATATTCTGTTGTCTCAAGATATTTTATGGAATTTATTAATATTTCTTCAATTTTAGAAACATTATTTTCAATACTATATATCTTGTACAAATATTCATACGCCTTTATTCTATATTCGTGCTCTTCATATTTAAGAGAATCAAGCAAATCCTTAACTACTTCCTTAGCCTTATCAATCTGACCAAGTTTAATATAATTATCACAAAGTTTAAATAAGGTTAAAGGCACAGTATTATCCTTTATCTCCTGTTTTATTTTTAATGCATTTGTTAAATGGCTAAAGGACTCCTCAAAGTTATCAAACTTTGCAAAAATTTCACCAATACCATCTTCAATCTCTGCTATGTCCTTTTTATAGTCAAGCTCTGAAAGTATTCCCTTTGCCTTTTTTGAATAGTTAATTGCCTTTTCTATCTTACCTTCCTTTGCATAGGATAAACTCAAAAGTACAAGAACATCTGCGTAAGCCTTTTTATCATTAAATACTTCTAACTTTTTCTTAGCAATATATGCATAGTCTATTGCTTGAGATATTTTATTTAAATATAAATTAGATATAGCAATATAATAATTTATTTTTGCCTTTAAGAATTCATCCTCTAAGAAATTCTCTGAAATTATTGTATCTCCTTGTATAAAATAATTTAATGCCGTTGAATAATACCCCATATTTATACTAATTTTACCTAACAAAATAAAACTTTTAATAACATCTTCAACTAAATTAAGTTTTAAAAACATACTATTTGCGATTAAGCAATATTGTTGTGATTCTTCATAATTCTTGTCGTGATATTTTATTATGGCTAACACCATATTAAATTTTCCCTTATACAAAATAAGGTTGTATTCATTTGCATAATGAATGCCTTTTTCTACATATTCCTTTGCCCTTTCAAATTCCTTAGAAGAAATAGCGACTTCAGCTATATTTAAATAGTATTCGCATATCTTTGACGCCTGCTTCTCTTCGCTTTCAAGGAAATAATCAACATCTGTCTCAAGCTTCTCTGCAATATACTCAAGAAGTTCAATACTTGGATTAGCCTTTCCTGACTCCACTAAACTTATCTGGCCAGGCGTAACCCTATCCCCCGCAAGCTCCTTTAAAGTTAAATTTTTTTCTTTTCTTTTTGCTTTTATCTTTTCACCTAAAGTTAATATTTCCATATTCATCCCGCCTATTAGTATTATTATTATTTAATTATATAAAATTTTTATTAAACATTACAACTAAAAAATGATTAAAATTTTCATTAAAAAAATAAATAGGGGTAAAACCCCCTATTTCATATAGTCTCTTAAGTCTTCAACAATGTCCTCAAGCCTATGTGCCATTCTCTTTCCTGCTCTGTTAACCTTTCTTCTTGTTCTATAGTCCATTCTTGGCATAGCCATCAAGCTGGCTGCTGCACCAATTAACGCTCCTGCTGCAAGTCCTGTAAATAATCTATTTTTCATAGGACACACTCCTTTCTTTTTTCTTCACTATTTAGAGTGTACATTATTTAAAATTATAAACAAGAAATTTATTATTTAATTGTATTTATTTGTATTATTTTGTAATTTTCTCCCATCTCAACATAGTATCTATTATATTGTGTATTTATATTTGTACTTTCATTTTCATCTGTAATTATTTTAACTTCCCAATCCTCTTTGACATCTATTTCTATCACTCCTGAATGTTTTAATTTTGCAGAAACAACCTTCCAATCTATTAGTTTTTTATAATATCTGTAGTCTACAGTCTTTAACCATTCTATTTCATTTAGTACCTCTTTATATAAACCTGAATCAGTGTACAAACATTGCACTTCAGTTATTTTTTTATTTTCTATAGCATTTTCTTTAAACTTTAAAAAATCATATATTGCTTCCTTGCATTTATCTACTACATCCTTTGCAAGTTCAAGCTTTACCTCTACCTTTTGTCCTGCAAGTATTCTATTTTCATACTCCTCACATCCCTTAAGTTTGATTTTAACATTGTAGGATGCAAAGGGTATTTTTTCTATAGTAACAAAACCGTTTTTATTCTCGTAAATTTGACCACATACTTCAACACTTGAATAAAGAGGCACTTGCAAAGTCCAATTATAAACATAATCATTAAAATCCCAATATAGTTTATTTTTTTCTTTTTTTATTTTTAATATTTTATCTCCCGTTTTGCTATTTACCTTTAAGACATAACCATCTTCAGTTTTTTGTTTTTCTTTTATATTAATTTCATCTCCAAAATTATATTTTATATATTCTTCAAAAACTTGATAAGTAAAATCTTTATTCATTACCATATTATATAATGCTTTATAATCCTTTTCCTTTAAGGATTTTTCAAAGGCTGTATAATCATTCTTTGGTTTTATTAATAATAATAGAATAAATATAAAAATAAAAAATAGAATAAATATCAACCTTTTTAAAAGATATTGCCTCTCCAAATCATATAAACCACGGGTATGCATAAAGACCTCCTAAAATTACTACAAAATATTTTATTAATGATTATAGTCATTTATTACTATATTTATACATTTGAGGTCATTTCATACTTTACTCAATATTTCTTGTATATCTTTGTATATTGATCCATAATCTAAATCATCATTGTCTGTATTGAGCTTAAATATAGAACCAATAAATTCCGCATTTAAAGATAGAAAAGCATATTTAGTTTGGAGCATAAGTGCATCCACCATTTTTTCACTCTTTCTTCCCGCAGTAAATATGTAAATACCTTTTTTAGGTTTAATATATTTATTTAATATAAATTTTCTTGCATAAATAACCTGGAGTCTATCAATTAAGGCCTTCAAAGGACTTGTAAAGGAAGCAAAATATACTGGTGATGAAATAACTATTAAATCTGCATCTTCTATTTTTTTATAAATATCATCTAAATCCCTATATATACATTCACCTGTCTTTTCACATTTTTTGCAACCTATACAATATTTGAAATTCAATTCATAAACATTTAAAACATCAATTATATTATTTTCATCTTTAAGTTCGTGTAAAAATTTATTAAGTATGTAATATGTCTTACCCTCTTTGTTAAAACTTCCATTTAAAACGATAACATTCATATATTCACTCCTTTAAAAAGCTAAGGCACCACGAAGGTGCCTTAGCTTTACCTATAGGGGGTAACACCATTTATAAAATGGCATCACTTACTAATTTAATGTTTATTTATGTAATAATTTTACCAATTTAAAATTTTAAAGTCAATAGTAAATTCGAAGTTATTTTCTTAACAATTTCTTATTTCAGAATTTTAAATTTTACAATTCTAAATCATCCAGCACCTTATCTATATCAAACTGAACATCTTTATCGCTCACAACTAATACAAACTCACATTGTTCAAAGAAATTTCTATCCAGTTCGTAAGTAACAAAATCAAAGTTCAAATCAAACTCCTCTGATAAATCCTCAACAATGTCCTTCACATTATCAACTGCAATGTCAACTAAATATGGCAGAAAATATTCATCATACCAAACATCTTCACCTTTATCCTCATAATTATCATTAGCATATGCCTTTGCTGCTTCAATTTCTGCCTCATCAAAGGTATAGACAAAGTTAAAAACAGCTATTTTTTCCTTATATTCTATTTCGTCAATTTCATCTAACCCTTGCTTTTCTAAAAATTCATAAATTCTTTTTGTATTCATATTTATCACCTCGTTTACATTATATCCCTTTTATATTAAGTTATTCATATCTTATTGGCAATTGTTTTTCCCAGTTCTACTGCTCTTTGTATATCCTCCTCTGAAGGCTTAAACTTAACCTTTAGAGCTTCAAGTTCTGTATTAAACTTTAATCCCTTTAATCTATCTGTAAGCATTGGTATTGCCTCACCACTCCATCCATATGAACCAAAGGCAACTCCTAATTTACCCCTATTAGTTATTGGACAAATTAGAGATAATAAATCCCAAACAGGCTTTACAGCATCTTGATTTATTGTTGGAGAACCTACTATTAATGCCTTTGCTCTTTCAATCTTATCCACAATCTCACTTAAATCTGTCTCAGATATATCATATAGATAAACATTAGCACCGTTATCCTTTAGTCCCTTTGCTATATTTTCTGCAATAGTTTTTGTATATCCATAGGCTGAAACATAGGCAACCACTGCTGATTTTTCTTCTTCATATATTCCTTCTCTACTCCATTTTTCATACATATCTATATATTTATTTATATCTCGTCTTAAAACCGGACCGTGACTTGTGCATATCATATCAAACTTTAAATCTTTAATTTTATCTATTGCAGATAATACATATTTTTTAAATGGCCCCATAATAACATCATAGTAATACTTAAATTCCTCTGAAAAATCTCCAACTTCATCATTAAAGATGCTTTTTTCATCACAGTAATGGCATCCAAATGCATCACAGGTAAACAATACCTCATCCTTTTCACTATATGTAAATATTGTATCTGGCCAGTGCAAAAATGGTGCTGATATGAATTTAAGTGTTCTTTCACCTATACATAAATCCTCTTTTGCCTCAACAGAGTTAAAATTCATATTAGTGATTTCCTTTATGTTAATTAAGGCTGGTTTTGAAGCATATACAACTATATCTTTATATGCTTCTAATATTTTTCTTAAAGAACCACTATGGTCTGGTTCAGTATGTTGAACTATTAAATAATCAATATTTCTATCTCCAATTATGCTCTTTATGTTGTTTAAAAATTCTTCTTGGTAGCCATCCTTAACTGTATCAACCAGAGTTATTTTTTCATCGACAATTAAATATGAGTTATATGTAGTACCCATCTTAGTAGTCATTATAATATCAAAAACTCTAAGCTCTGGATTTTTGACTCCTACCCAATATATTCCCTTCTTCAATTCAACTGATGCCATAAATTCCACCTCCATCTATTATATATTTACATTATACACCAAAATAACAATTGATAAAATATTAATAGATAATTTTTTTCCTTTGTTTTTAGTTATATTATTATTTATTTCTTCATATATTTTTTATGTAATAATTTGGGAGGTATTATATGATTATTCTATTGTTTGGGGTACTTTGGGGTATTCTATTATGTCTTTTGCTCTCTGCCCCTTTTCCCTACACACCTCTTTTTACAGTTCTTTTTATTATATCAATCGCAGTATTAGTTTCTGCTAAAAAAATGTTAATTATTAATAAAAAGTATATTATCTATTCTGTTGCTGTGTTTATTTTTTCTTATATATTAACTTGTTATGTAATTTTCAAACCACCTTCTCAAGACTTTATAAACTTTGGTACTATTTCTCAAAATAAAAGGGCTGTAATATTTTTATGTGAGGGAGAAATGGAAAAATATACTCCATATTACACCAATTATTTTTTGCAGGATAAACCCTTTTATTTAAAACCCATATACAGCTATAGAATAAAAAAAATATATTCAAAACTTGACGTAAACAGCAAAAACAACAACCTAAGCCTTATTGCAAGGGATGTTAAATCCTCTATTTTAAGCTATAAACCCTACTACTTTTATATTGCCTATTTAGGATATACCCCCTCTTTAAGTGATGCTATAACCTACGCAGTAAACGATGGTTGCTCTGAAATAATTATTATAAACTATACCTTCGATAATAACTTATTTGAAAAGACAAAAAAGTTTGTAGACTACAACAAACTAACCTCTAATGGAATAAGCATTAAATTTTCTAAAAGCGTACAAGAAACAGGTGAATTTCAGCAATACATAACTGAAAAAATAATAAATATGCCTGCAAAATTTGATGGGATTATCCTTTTAACAAAAAACAGTGAAGTAGCAACCATAATAAAATCTCATCTTAATGAACACTTTAGAAAAGATGATATATTTTTAATCACAGATGATTTAGATTATGGTATTAATTATTTTATTAAAAAGCAATGTAGTAATATTTTATATGTCTGCCTTGATGAATCCTCTTCTGGAATAATGACAGAGTATTTCTACCCTAAAATTGCCCTAAAGTATTCTGATAAGATAAAAATTGTTGGAATTAAGGATTGGGGATATGATAAGCTTCTTGTTAAGGCTGCAATAAAATGCTTTTTAGAAAATGAAAAATAAATCACCCTAATTGGCTTGTCAGATTGTTAACAAACCCATTTGTTAGCTAAAGTATGGAAAAGCCCCATGAAAGGATTTCAAAAGGGCATATTTCATAAGCTTTAGCAATTATTGCTTTTCGACTTTGAAAAAGTCCGTAATTCGGCACAGGACGTCCCGAGCCGAGCGGCCATCAGGACGATGGCATCGCGAGGGTAGGACTTTTTCAAACAAAGAAAAGCTTAGAATTGCTTAAGCCGTAGAACAAATGCCTAAGAAATCCTTCATGGGGCTTATCAATATATAACTTTTTCAACAGCCTGTTCAGACTAATTGACTGATTTTTTTAATGTATATAAACCTGTTGTTCTTGCAAAGAAAACTGATATTGCAGAATCTATTAAGTGATGTATTGCTGTTCCTACTGCAACTATATAGAACATTCTATAGTCAAGACCCACAATAGGTATTACAATAAATGCCTCAAGTAGTGCGTGTATAGGTAGTACAATAAGTAGTACAATTTCATATTTTACTCCTCTTTTAACAAGCCATCCACCAAAATATCCAACTATAATATGCATCAGTGCTCTTGCAGTAACCTCTGGTCTTCCAAGCTTTATAAAGAATCCGAGTGCTGAGGATGCTCCAACCATTGCTGCTACCTGTGGGCTAATTAGCATTGATAAGAATAAAGGAACGTGTGACATTATTGTTGCTGTAAATGGGCCTAAATGTAATGTTAAAAAACCTCCAAAAGCAAGTGGTATTAGTATTGATAATGCCGCAAAAACTGCTCCTATTGTTAACTCTCTTGTCTTCATATAAATCCTCCTTTACACCTGTCTTTACACCTATTATACTGTAAAGACAGGTGTAAGTCTATATCTTTTATATATTTTTAGTAATTATTTTTTGAACCACTCCAACATCTGCCTCTAAAAAATTATAATTATTTAACTCCAAAAGGGTAACCCATCTAAAATCTTCAACTTCCTTTGCTGTTATTTCCCCTCCCTTAAGCCTACACCTATACACTAACATTAACATATTAAACTCTATATACCTATGAAAAACCACATCAAATATATCTATAACCTCAATATCAATATTTAACTCTTCTTTTATTTCTCTAATAATACACTCTTCAGGTGTCTCCCCCTCCTCAAGTTTTCCACCAGGAAATTCCCAAAGAAGCCCTCCCTTTTTTCCTTTTTTTCTTTGAGTTATAAGTATCTTATCTTCATCTACAATAAGTGCTGCTGTTACAATTAACATTTTTTATTTCCCCTTTATATGCTAAAATTATTATATATAGATTTGGAGGTGTATATATGAAATTTAATATAAATAAGCGGGCCATAGATTATATTGCCTCAAAGGGTGGCAATTTAATAATAACTGTTGTAAAATCCTCCTGCGGATGAGCAGGTAGTGTAAAAAGTCTCTGGATAGAGGCTGTAAAATACGTTGATAATATTGAAAACTACTATTATTATGAGCAAGATAAAATAAAAATATATATCCATAAAAGTCTTATTATTGATAATGAGATAACTATTGAACTAAAAGCAAAAATTCCACTAATAGGGCCGTTATTTAATGTTAAGGGAGTAAAAATAAATTCCATATAGGATTACCTATATGGAACTTATTTACTCATCCTTATAAATTTCATACGCCCTATCTACATACATAATTCCGTCTAAATGGTCAATCTCGTGACAGAAGGCTCTACATAGAAGCTCTGTTGCTCTATATCTTACCCTTTTACCTTCCTCGTTCAATCCCTCAACTTCGACCTCAACAGGTCTTTCTAAAAATCCATAATATCCAGGATAGCTTAAGCAGCCCTCTTCACTCTCCTGCTTTCCCCTTTGTTTTGTAATTTCAGGATTTATAAGAACTATTGGTTCCATTCCATCCCTTAAATCTATTAGTATAACTCTTTTATTTACTGCAATCTGTGGTGCAGCAAGCCCTATACCTGTTGTACTGTATAGAGTATCCTTTAAGTCTTGAATGAGCTCTTTAATTTCATTATCAATTACCTTAACTTCCTCACTTTTTGTTTTAAGTGCAGGATGTCCTAATTTTACTATTTCTCTAACTGCCATAAAACAACCTCCAAAAACTATTCTATAACTATTATATCATCACCTACTCTAACCTTTCCACCCTTCAATACCTTAACAAATATTCCCTCTCTTGGCATTACACAATCTCCAACAAGCCTTTTTATTTCACATCCACCGTGACACTCTTTACCTATCTGTGTTACTTCAACCTCTGCCTCTCCAATTATCAATCTTGTACCTATTTTTAAACTTGGGAGGTCTATACCTTGAGTAGTTATATTTTCTGCAAATTTTCCATAATCTAAATGGTCAAGCCCCATCTTTTTCATCTTATCAATACTCTCTTCCGCCAGAAGGCTAACCTGTCTATGCCACTTTCCTGCGTGGGCATCTCCCTTTACTCCAAAATCCTCAACAAGCTCTATCTCATTTACTGGATTTTTAACAACTCCCTTTTTTTCACTAACATTAACTGATACTACCTTTCCCATCTTTATATCACTCCTTACAAAATGTCCTGATTTTCCACCTTTTTTTTCAATTAGCTTTATATCTCCTATTATCATCTCTTTGTCGATTGCTTTACACATATCGTATATAGTTAAGGCTGCTGTAGAAACTGCTGTTAAAGCCTCCATTTCAACTCCTGTTTTTCCAACTGTCTTTGCTTTAGCTGTAATATATACCCTTGATTTTTCTTCATCTATTTGAAACTCTATGTCGCATCCACTTAAAAATATGTTGTGGCACATAGGGATTATATCACTTGTCTTTTTTGCTCCCATAATGCCTGCTACCTGTGCAACCGCCAAAACATCACCCTTTTTTATAGTCCCCTGCTTTATAGCCTCAAGGGTTTCTTTTTTCATCTCAATATATCCTCTTGCTACTGCAATCCTTTTTGTATCATCCTTTTCTCCAACATCAACCATTCTTGCTCTTCCTTCTTCATTAAAATGCGTTAAATTCATATTTATCCTCCTGTTCTAACCATATCTCTACTACTCTTGCTTATTTTATCCTCTAAAAGGGTATGTCTTTCATACTTATTATAAATTCCCATCTTTAAAACTTCTAATAGCCTGTCTACATCATCAATATATGGTCTTAAATCATATTCATCTGGATTATGAAGGCAGGTTTTTAATTTACCGTCCGAGGTTATTCTAACTCTATTGCACCTACTACAGAAACTGTGGGACATTGTTGTAATAAATCCCACTCTACCAGAATGTCCATCTAATCTATAAACCTCAGATGGGCCTCCACCGTTATTTTCTATCTTTACAATATTGGCACCCTCCAAGTATTTCATAATATCATCTTTTGTAACTCCTGTAAACCTTGTTGCTTCACCAATTGGCATAAGCTCAATAAACCTTACATCTATGTTTAAATGTTTTGTCATCTCAATAAAGTCAACGATTTCATCATCATTAATGCCCTTTATAGGAATCATATTAACCTTTACAACAAGTCCATGTTCTAACGCCTTGTTAAGACCATCTAATACCCTTTTTAAATCTCCACCCGTCAATTTTTTAAACCTATCTTCCTTTAAAGAATCAAGGCTTATATTCACTCTTTTTAAACCATACTCAACTAAATCAAAAATCTTATCACCTAACAGTATGCCATTTGTTGTAATACCTATATCCTCTATCCCATCAACCTCATTAATTGTTCTTATTATATCTAATATATCCTGTCTTACTAAAGGTTCTCCACCTGTAACTCTTATTCTCTTTACGCCCAAATGTGATAGGGCAGTAACAATATTTTTAATTTCTTCTACAGTCAAAAAATTATAATACTTAGCAATATAACCATTTGGCATACAATATAGGCATCTCAAATTACAAGCATCCGTTATTGATATTCTTGCATAATTTATCTCTCTATTAAACTTATCTAACATTTCACCACACCTTTAATAAATTATATCTAAACTATTTATCTCATAGCCTCCAATTTCATAAAGTTTATTTTTAAACTCCTCTGATTTTACAACCTCTAAGAAGCATTTAAATCTTTCATCACAGAGCATATCCCTTGTTATTGCAATATCATATTCTTCAAAGCAAACAGGTATAAATTCAAGCCCCATAAATTGTGCTGCAGATAGCACCCCAAGCCCACAATCTGCACTTCCTGAAGCTATCTGTGCTGCTACATTAAGATGAGTTATTTCCTCCCTTTCATATCCATTAATTTCCTTTGAATTTATCGAAAGCTTATTTAAATAATAGTCAAGAAGCATTCTTGTACCAGAACCTTTTTGTCTGTTTACAAATCTAACCCTCTTTAAATCTTCAAAACCTTTTATATTTAGAGGATTACTTTTTTGAACCATAAATCCCTGAACCCTTTTTATAAACTTTAATAAAGCAAAATCTCCTAAATATCTTTTTAGATAGCTTGTATTATATTCTCCCTTTTCATCAAGAAGATGTATAGGTGCTATATGAGTCTCTCCCCTCTTAAGTGCCATAATACCACCCATACTTCCAACGTGGGTAGAATTGAGATTAAATCCTTTTTTATTCATCATATCGGATATAATATCAAGTACAACATCGTGACTACCTATACAAACAAGTGCACTATCTACATCCTTTATATCCCTTAATAATCTAACGTTTACCTTCTCTCCTGCCTCAAGTCCCTCTGTATTTTTATCTATAACCAAAACACCATCTGCAGTTGTTAAGGACATTGTAACACCAGCACCTCTTCCTATTGGAGATGCAATAAGTTTATCCTTTACTTTACCAAGTTTTACCCTTACAAACTCATCGTTCTTTAAGGAGGAATTTATCTTCTTTGTTAAGATAGCTTCAACTTCTCTTTTTTCCTCGGTTTTTGCCTTTAAAACTGTATCAAATCCTACTTTTACAATATTCTCCATAACAAAATAGGCTGAAACAGGATATCCAGGAACTCCAAACATAGCCTTACCTTTTGCTATTGAAAAACTTGCAGGTCGTCCAGGTTTTATTGAAACACCGTGAAATTTTAATTCTCCAAGAATACTTAATATATCCTCCGCAAAATCACCTCTTCCCTTTGCTGAACCTGCATTTACAATAACAATGTGGCACTCTTCAAGGGCCCTTTGTGCTACCTCCTTTATTTTTTCAAAGTCGTCCTTAACTATGTCATATCTTATAGGTTCTCCACCCCATTCTTTTACTAATGCCGCAAAAGTCCAAGAATTAAAATCTATAAGTTCCCCTCTTTTAGGTATAATTCCAACATCTACAAGCTCATCTCCCGTTGGTATAATTCCTACCCTTACCTTTTCAAAAACCGGTACTTTGTTTACTCCACCTGCAAGAAGTGATGCAATGTCGATTGCCCTAATTTTATGATTTGAAGGAAGTATCATTGCCCCCATTGGTATATCTTCACCTACTGGTCTAATATTTTGATAAGGGTGGGCTGGTTTTCTAATAATTACTCCCTCATCAGTTGTTTGTATATCTTCAACCATTATAACACAATCAAAACCCTCTGGTATTGGATCTCCTGTATCAACTACTTCATATTGATCATTTTTTAATAAAACTGATCTATTTAAATCAGCATCTAATGTATATATAAACTTTGTTGCTATACCATCCATTGCAGAGGCAATAAAATGAGGAGAAGATATTTTAGAAAATATAGGCTCTGCAGTAACTCTGCCAAGAGCCTCCCTGGTATCAATATATTCTACTTTAAGCTTTATATTACTACATTCATTTTTTATAATTTCTCTTGCTTCTTTTAAATCTATGTTTTTAAGAAAAAGAGCCATATTATCACCTCATAATTTTAACTTCTTGTTCCTTAACAATTCCCTCAAGGTCACGCTCTATCTTTATGAAACCATCACACTTTGCCATAACACTAATTGCTGATGACTTAGCATATATAGGATATGCGTAGCCTCCCTCAATCTTAACAGGCAGATATTCCTCTCTTCCTTTGGCCTTGTGGTAATTTTCTCCCATCTTAAGAATTAAAGAATTGTCAATTTTTGTTCTACCAAGCATTCTATCTATTAATTCTGACATTATAAATCTATAGACAACAGCACAGGATAAAGGGTGTCCAGGGAGCCCTACTATGAATTTCTCTCCTACCTTTGCCATCAATGTAGGCTTACCTGGCTTTATTGCAATTCCGTGAAACAATACCTCACCAAGCCTCTCCATTATATTTATAGTAAAATCCCTATTGCCTGCAGAACTGCCTCCTGAAATAAATACTATGTCTGATTCCTCAAGTGATTTATTTACAAGTTCAAATAATTCCTCCTCATTATCCTTTGAAATCCCTTTATATTTTGCATCACATCCGTCCTTAATAAGTGCTGCTGTTAAGTAATAACCATTTATATCTCTAACCTTTGGAATTTCTCTTTCTTCATAGGGCGAGATTAGTTCATCTCCTGTTGAAATTACAGTTGCTTTAACCTTTCTTTTTACATTAATATTAGTTACTCCAAGCCCTGCTAAAACTGCTATATGCCTATCTTCTATTACAGTTCCCTTTTTTATTACAACCTCTCCAGCCTTAACATCATCATCTTCAAAAACAACATTTTCCCATCTGCTTGCTGGCTTATTTACAAGAACTTCATCTCCTAATTCTTCACAGTCCTCAATCATAGCCACAGCATCTGCTCCATCTGGAAGCATTGCACCCGTTGGAATATAAACACATTCGCCTTCATTTATAGAATACTTTGGCCTTTCACCAATTACAATAGAACCCTTGTTTTTTAGCATAGCAGGCATTGATTCACTACATAGATATGTATCATTTGAAATAAGTGCATATCCATCTACAGATGACCTTTTAAATCCTGGAAGATTTTCATAAGAAACAACATCCTCCGCCAATACTCTACCAAGTGCATTATTTATATCAACCTTTTCATTATCTACTTCTTTTGCATTTTTAAATATATCTAAAACTTCTGAAACAGTTAGAACCTTAAGCATAGTATATGCCTCCCTTCTATTATAATAATTTTAACATAATTTATAATGAATAGATACAAAGTTGAAATATTGTGATAAAATAAACTATATATATAAAGGAGGGTTTAAATTGAAGGCAGGAGTTATAACTGTTAGTGATAAAGGTTACGCAGGACTTCGTGAAGATAGCTCAGGTCCACTAATAAAGGAGATGTTAAAGGAAATAAACTGTGAAGTTGTTGAGTACATAATTGTACCAGATGAAAAAGAAGATATAAAACGCGAACTTATTAGAATGTCAGATTTAGACCTTGATTTGATTTTCACAACAGGAGGCACAGGTTTTTCTAAAAGAGATGTAACTCCAGAAGCAACCCTTGAGGTATTAGAGAGACTTGCACCTGGAATCCCAGAGGCAATGAGGCTTCGTTCTCTTCAAATAACGCCAAAGGCAATGCTGTCCCGCGGAGTTGCAGGAATTAGAAAAAACAGTATTATTATAAACCTTCCTGGGAGTGCAAAGGCTGTGAAGGAACATCTTGAAGTTGTTCTTCCAGTTTTAACCCACGGAGTTGAGATATTAAGGGGAATAGCAAGTGAATGTGGAACAAATAAGGTGGCTAAATAGCCACCTATATTTTAGCCCCCTCCTAAATAAGGATAAAAACCTACGTTGTCTCCGTCCTTTACTTTGTCATCAAGCGTTGCATTTTCTCCATTTATTGTACAGGTGAATATCTCTTCTTCAGGAAGACCAAGCTTTCTTAAAACATCCCTTAAAGTTGCACTCTCTTCAAGAGTTATTTCAAAATTTTTGTTAGTCTCTATGTATTTGGATAACATTGCAAAGGCCTTTGCATTTACTTTAATCATTTTTTTCACCTCCACATACAGGACAATTTATATCTCTTTTTACTTCTATTGTTTGAAAATCATCTTCAAATAAATCTATATAGATAAGTTTAGTTGAAGGTTTACCTATAATGTATCTTAGAGCCATATTAGCCTCTATTGCACCAATTACAGCTGTTATACCATTTATTATACCAGAATTTCTTGCTGTATACTCCTCATTTGTCTTTTTCCTCATAAAACATTTCAAGCAGGCAGTCTCTTTTGGTATTATTGTCTTTGCCATACCAAAGGCAGCCGCAACTCCTCCATATATCCAAGGAAGATTATTTTTTACTGCATACTCATTTATAATCTCCCTTGTACTGAAATTATCTGTTGCATCTATTATTATATCACAACCTATGGCATATTTACCTATTGTGTCTGATGTGATTTTATCAAAAATTGGCTCAAGTTTAACTTGCGAATTTATAAGCTTTAATTTATTCACTGCTGCTATAACCTTCTTTTCACCTAAATCCATCTCATCAAAAAGCATCTGTCTTTGAAGATTTGAAAGCTCTACAACGTCCATATCAGCAACCCTTATAAATCCTACTCCAGCTCTAACAAGACTATTTAAAATGCTTGTACCAAGTGCACCCGCTCCAATAACCAAAACCTTTGCATTTAATATTTTATTTTGTGCCTCCTCACCAATTATGGCAATCTGTCTATCATATCTTTCAAGCACTCTAACACCACCTACAATTCATATTTAAAATAATTTATATCATCTTTTTTGATTTAAGTAAAGTATTTTTATACTGTAATTTATTTAAGTCCAACTCTTTTTATCTTTATCAAAAACAATTTCAACAATGTTATAGCCCCATTATAGATTTTATTGGATTGTAAACTTAATTAAAGTACCAACTAAATCCTTTAATGGGGCCTTTCTGCATTGTTTTTATAGAATTCTATAAAACATTAGCTAAATATTTTTAAAAGATATAATTAGTTAAAATCATAGAAATCCCTTGTATTCATCAACACTTTTTTGTTCAAACTGTAAAAGTCCATTTGCTATATCTAACGTCTCCTTTTCTACTCCTTGATATTCCTTTATCTTCTTTGTCATATCTACTATTCCCATTGTACTCCCCTGTATGAGCATTTCTGCCATATGAGAAGGTGATTTATCCCTAAGAGTCTTTAAATTTATCATTAAATCAGTAAATGCTTTAGATAAAAGATTAAGCTCCTTAGGTTCTATATTGTTAGATTTAAGCTTGTTATCAGCCATATCATAAAACTTTTGGTATTCATTAAGGTGTTTTTGAAGTACATTTTTCATATTTTCATCCTTAGTTTCCTTTAACAGTTGTTTTATAGTTTCTACCCCCATTTGTGCATTTTGATGAATATAGTTTAATAGCTCTATATTTTTATCCATACAATTCCCTCCTACATATTATTTTCCCCAAAACAAATACATATATTTAAGTTTATGTAATAAATAATATCCATTTGATTATAGTAGTCAAATGGATATTATTTTAAATAAATTATATAGTTTCTCTTGGAGTATAATGAGTATGTAATATTTTATGAGCCTTATGACCTCCATATTCACCCAAATACTCTTGATATAACTTAATAACAGCTGGGTTCTCGTGGGATTTTCTAATTGGCTTTCTTCTATCCTCCTCATAAATTGCATTCATCCTTGCCTTAACTATTTCAAGATTTCCGTGATGATAAGGCTGACCTCCACCATCTATGCATCCTCCAGGACAAGCCATTATCTCAATTGCGTGATAGAATCTCTTGCCATCCCTTATATCCTCCAATAGTCTTCTTGCATTACCAAGACCGTGGGCAACACCAATCTTAAGTTCCATATCTTTAAGCTTTACTGTAGCTTCTTTTAACCCATCTTCAAAGCCTCTAACTCCGTGGAATTCAACATCTTGTAATGTTTCACCTGTTACCCACTCATAAGCTGTTCTTAATGCCGCCTCTATAACTCCACCTGTTGTACCAAATATTACTGATGCACCAGTTGATTCTCCAAGCGGATTATCAAAATCCTCATCAGGTAGTTTTGTAAAATCTATTCCTGCCTCTCTTATCATCTTTGCAAATTCCCTTGTAGTTATAACATAATCAACATTTTCAACTCCATCTGATTTTAACTCTTCCCTTTGAATCTCATACTTTTTAGCAATACAAGGCATTACTGATACTACAACTATCTTATCAGCAGGTATGTTGAATTTTTCTGCAAAATATGTCTTTGCTATTGCTCCAAACATCATATGAGGAGACTTACAGGTTGAAGGTATATCTAAAAGCTCAGGAAATTGATGCTCTATAAACTTAACCCAACTTGGGCAACAACTTGTAAGAATTGGAAGCCTTCCCTTTCCATTAAGCCTATCTATAAACTCCTTTGCCTCTTCAACTATTGTTACATCGGCTGCAAAGTCTGTATCAAAAACCTTTTTAAATCCAAGCCTTCTTAAAGCGGCAACCATCTTTCCTGTAACTATAGTTCCAGGCTTTAAACCAAACTCTTCACCTAATGCGACTCTTATTGCTGGTGCTGTTTGTACTATCACATATTTATCAGGATCGTGGAGTGCATTCCATACATCCTGTACATAACTTACTTCTGTAAGTGCTGCTGTTGGGCATACTGATACACACTGTCCACAGAAGGTACATTGGGTATCAATCATTGATAGATTAAAAGCAGGTCCTACTACTGTTTCAAAACCTCTATCAACTGCAGAATAAACGCTACAGGTTTGAACTTCATTACACATTGTCTCACAACGTCTACACATTATGCACTTATCTGGATTTCTATAGAGTGCACCACTTGAACTATCCTTCTTATATGTTGACTTTTCACCTTCAAATCTAATCTTTCTAATCCCTAAGTCTGCCGCAATCTTTTGAAGGTCACAATTTCCATTCTTTTCACATACCAAGCAATCTGTAGGGTGATCTGAAAGCAAAAGCTCTACCATTGTCCTTCTTGCTCTTATCGCTCTTTTTGTATTTGTTTTAATTACCATACCTTCAAAACATTCTGTAGCACAAGCAGGTGCAAGATTTCTCCTTCCTTCAACTTCAACTAAACATACTCTGCAGGATGCTGTTCTGTTTACCATCTTTATATCGTGTAAATTTAGGTGGCATAATGTAGGAATATTAATGTTTGCCATTTTTGCAGCATCTAATATTGTTGTACCCTCTGGCACCTGCAATTTTATATCATTTATAGTTACATTTATCATGCTATCCCTCCCAACTTACTTCCTTGTGATAGCTCCAAATCTACAAGTCTTGTAGCACTGACCACATTTTATACATCCATCTCTATCTATTACGTGTACCTTCTTAGGTTCTCCGTGGATTACATTGACTGGGCAAACTTTTGCACAGGCAGTACATCCTACACATTTTTCCGGAATAATATAATACTTTAAAAGTTCCTTACATACACCTGCAGGACATTCCTTATCCCTAACGTGTGCTAAATATTCATCATAGAAGAATTTCATAGTGGATAAAACAGGGTTTGGTGAAGTTTGACCAAGGCCACAAAGGGATGAATCTTTTACTGTTTCGGCAAGCTCCTTTAACATTTCTAAGTCTTCCATCTCGCCCTTTCCCTCTGTAATTTTATTTAATATTTCAAGTAGCCTCTTATTTCCCACTCTACACGCAGTACATCTTCCGCAGGATTCATCACAGCTAAATTCAAGATAGAATTTGGCAATATTAACCATACAGTCGTCCTCATCCATTACAATCATTCCACCAGAACCCATCATTGAACCAAGTGCTGTTAAATTATCATAGTCTATTGGTGTATCAAGGTATTCTGCTGGTATACATCCTCCAGATGGACCACCTGTTTGAACAGCTTTAAACTTCTTTCCTCCTTTAATTCCTCCACCTAATTCGTAAATTATTTCTCTTAATGTAATTCCCATAGGAACCTCAACAAGCCCTACATTGTTTACCTTTCCAGCAAGTGCAAACACCTTTGTTCCTTTGCTCTTTTCGGTTCCTATTGATGCAAACCATTCTGCTCCATTTAATATAATAGGTGCAACGTTTGCAAAGGTTTCTACATTGTTAATGTTTGTAGGTTTTTTCCAGAGTCCAACCTGTGCTGGATATGGTGGTTTTACAGTTGGCTCTCCACGTCCACCTTCAATGGAATTTATAAGTGCAGTTTCCTCACCACATATAAAGGCACCAGCACCAATTTTTATTTCTACATCAAAGCAAAAATCTGTTCCAAAAATATTCTTACCTAAAAGCCCTAATTCCCTTGCTTGTTTTATTGCAATTCTCAATCTATGAATTGCAAGAGGATATTCTGCCCTAACATATATATATCCAAACTGTGCACCTATGGCATAGGCTGCAATTGCCATTCCCTCTAAAACTGAATGTGGATCTCCTTCAAGTATACTTCTATCCATAAATGCTCCTGGGTCACCCTCATCAGCATTGCATATCACATATTTTATATCTGACTTTGATTTTCTTGTTGCTTCCCATTTTACACCTGTTGGAAATCCACCACCTCCACGTCCTCTAAGTCCGCTCCTTTTAACAATATCAATTACTCCCTCTGGAGTCATTTCTGTTAACACCTTACCAAGTGCCATATATCCTTCAGCTGCAATATATTCATTTATATTTTCAGGATCAATCTTCCCACAGTTTCTTAAAGCAATTCTAATCTGCTTTTTATAAAAAGGTATTTTACTCTGTTCTGGAAGCTTTTCATTTGTATCTGGTTCAACATATAATTTTTCTTGATACACTCTTCCCTTAACAATATGCTCTGCCACTATTTTTCTTGCAGAATCCTCATCAACTTCAACATAAAATACATTATCTGGCATAACCTTAACAATTGGTCCCTTTTCGCAAAAACCAAAACATCCTGTCATAAGAACACTAACTTCATTTTCAAGGTTAGAATTCTTTATTTCCTCCCTTAAAACCTCTAAAACCCTATTGCTATTGGAGGCTTGACACCCTGTACCACCACATACCAAAAGTTCCATTCTAACTGGCATATTATCCCTCCTATCCTCTTAAAACCCATTCTCTTATTACTTCTCCATTTTTAACGTGCCTTTTTACAATCTCCTTTGCCTTATCACTATCAACCTTTCCATATAAAATTGGTTCACTGTTTGGCATCCTAACTTCAACCGTTGGTTCTGCATAACAAAAACCCATACATCCTGTCTGTACAACAACTGCATTATCGATATTTTGGTTTCTTATTTCTTCAATTATTGCGTTTATTGTATTTCTTGCACCTGCAGCAATTCCACAAGTGGCCATACCAACAAGTATTTTTATATTTTTTTCTTCTGTTTCTCTATTTTGTAATGTGTCCTTATACTGTTCTCTTATTTTTTTAAGTTCCTCTAATGATTTAATCATTGAGTGCTACCTCCCTCTCTATATTCATCTAAAATAGCCTTAACATCCTCAACCTTAACCCTTCCATACACCTTGCCATCCACCATTACTACAGGTGCAAGCCCGCAAGCACCAACACATCTTAAACTATCTACAGTAAACATACCATCTGGTGACATATTGCCCTCTGTTATATTAAGTTGATTTCTAATTTCCTCTAATACCTTATCAGCACCCTTTACAAAACACGCTGTACCCATACATACATTTATTACGTGTTTACCCCTTGGCTCCATTGTAAAATAGGAATAAAATGTTGTAACTCCATATACCTTTGCCGCTGGAATTTTAAGCTTTCTTGCAATAAAAAGTTGAACATCCTTAGGTAAGTATCCAAATATCTCTTGAGCCTTATATAGAACTCCTATAAGTGCTCCTTCCTTCTGCTCTATAGAGTCAATATAGTCTTCAAGTCTTTTTAGTTTTTCAGCATCGACATCATATTTAGCCATAAAATTCCTCCTCTTTTAAAAATCTAATCAAACCTAATAAATATTTTTTCCAAAAACGTAAAATAAAATACAATTTAAATATCATAAAAAAGTAGGAGTCTAATATATTTTTACAAAATAAAAAAACACCAATTGGTGTTAATGAAGGGGGAACGTAACCAATTGGTGTTTCCTACTTTATCTATTTACAAAATTTTGTATTTTGCTCTTTATCTCTTCAGAAGTTGCACACATTATAACTTCATCTGATAGTTTCTTTGCTTCTTCATAGTTTAGACTTGTTATTAACTTTCTTGCCTTTAGTATTGAGGATGCACTCATACTAAACTCATCAAGTCCAAATCCCAATAGAACTGGAATTATTCTTTCATCTCCTGCCATTTCTCCACACATACCAGCCCATTTTCCTTCTTTATGTGCATTGTCTATTACCATCTTTATTAATCTTAAAACTGCTGGATGGAATGGATCATATAGGTATGATATCTTTTCATTCATTCTATCAACTGCTACTGTATATTGAATTAGGTCATTTGTTCCTATACTAAAGAAATCTACTTCCTTTGCTAATATGTCTGAAATAACTGCAGCTGATGGAATTTCTATCATTATACCTATCTCTACGCTATCGCTGTAAGCAATGCCTTCTGCCTTAAGTTCATTTTTAACTTCCTCTACTACTGCTTTTGCTTGTCTTAACTCATTTACACCTGATATCATTGGGAACATTATCTTTAGGTTTCCATATACAGATGCTCTAAATAGTGCTCTAAGTTGAGTCTTAAATATGTCCTTTCTATCAAGGCATAGTCTTATTGCTCTATATCCAAGGAATGGGTTCATTTCCTCATCAATCTTAAGATATGGTAGCTTCTTATCTCCACCTATATCTAAAGTTCTTATAACTACCGGTCTTCCTCCCATTCCCTCTAAAACTGCCTTGTAGGCTTCAAATTGTTCTTCTTCTGTTGGAAGGCTATCCTTATCCATATATAAGAACTCTGTTCTAAATAGTCCTACACCCTCTGCACCGTTTTTAAGTGCTCCTTCAACATTGCTTGGTGTACCTATATTTGCCGCAAGTTCTACCTTCCTTCCATCAACTGTTATTGACTCAGCATTTACAAGTTTTGATAGTTCCTTCTTGTATTCTATTAGCTTTTTTTGCTTTTCTCTATACTTTTGTAGAGTTTCTTCATCTGGATTTACTATTACAACGCCTTCATCACCATCTAATATCAGCATATCACCTGTTTTAACTGTAGTTGTAACATTTGATAGTCCAACTACTGCTGGTATTTCAAGTGATCTTGCCATTATTGCTGAGTGAGATGTTCTTCCACCTATATCTGTGGCAAAGCCTAATACCTTTTCCTTATCCATTTGTGCAGTATCTGATGGTGTTAAGTCATTTACAACTATTATACATTCTCTATCTATTTCTGCAATTGATGCAGTCTCTATTCCCATTAATATGTTTATTATTCTCTTACTTACGTCTCTTATGTCCGCTGCTCTTTCCCTCATATATTCATTATCCATTGACTCAAACATCGAGATAAACATATCAGCAGTTTGTTTTAATGCATACTCTGCACAGATTGATTCTGATGATATTTGTGCTTCAACTGCACCAATAAATTCTGGGTCTTCTAACATCATAAGATGTGCTTCAAAAACCTGTGCCTTATCTTCACCTATTTTTTCCCTTGCTATCTCTTTTATTTTTTCAAGTTGCTCCTTTGCAGTAGCTACAGCATTTTGTAATTTTGTAGTTTCAGCCTCTATATTATCTATAGCTCTTCTCTCTATTTCTACTTCTTTATCTACTATTACAAGTGCCTTGCCGATAGCTACTCCTGATGACGCAGCTATTCCCTTTAACATTTAGCTTCTCCTCCTTAGAATTATTCAAGGCCATTTAATATAAGGTTTGTAAGTGCTTCTATAGCTTGTGCCTCATCTTCTCCATTTGCCTTTATTACTATTTCTTCACCCTTCTTTGCAGCCATAGTCATAAGGCTCATTATGCTCTTTGCATTGTATTCTTTTCCTGACTTTTCAATTGTTATAGCTGACTTGAATTTTGCAGCCTCTTTTACTATTATTCCTGCTGGTCTTGCATGTATTCCTGTTTCATTTTGAATAACTATCTTCTTTTCCATCATATTAACTACCTCCATTTATTTTATTTTTATCATTTATACACAAATTATTTCACCTTAACAGTTGCAACTACTGAATTTGAATTAACATCGCCACTATTTATAGTTAATTCCTCAACCATATCCATATTTGTAATTAGCATAGGTGTTATAGTTGATTTTGCTTTTTCCTTTACTAAATTTAAATCAAATACAACTAATTTGTCTCCCTTTTTAACTTTGTCTCCCTCTTTAACAAAGGCTTCAAATCCTTCTCCTTGCATTTGTACTGTATCAATACCAATATGAAGAAGTATTTCAAGGCCTTCCTTTGTCTTTAATCCAACTGCGTGCTTTGTTGGGAAAACTTGAACTACTTCAGCATCGCAAGGTGAATATAAAACACCTTCCTTAGGTTCAATTGCAACTCCATCACCAAGCATTTTTGAAGAGAAAACTTCATCTGGAACATTTGCAAGTTCTACTACAGTACCAACCATATGTGCATTTAATTCTATCCCGTTGTTTTTCTTTTTGAAAAAACCAAACATTGTAATTACCTCCCATTTTTTGAATATTTTAAAATTTAAAAGGCATAAGCTAATAAAACCTTGCGGTTTTATTAGGCTCATGCCTGATCGAATCAGTAACACGCCTATGAATTAGTTTTAATTCTACCAAGGTGAACTGCAATATACCCTATTTCATCTTCGGGTACCTTTTTATCTAACTTTTTTTCTATAATCTCACAAACCCTCTTTGAAAGCTTGTATTCTTCCTTGAGCTGTCTTTTGATAGAACCCAATAATATATTTTTAATTGGTTTATTGTTTTCAATTCTATAGAGTGCGTATCTTAGATGAGATATCAGTCTAATATAATCAAGGGATTTTTCATCTATTTTTATATTTAACTCCCTCTGTATAAAATCTATCACATCTTTTACTATTTGAGTATATTTTAATGTTTCACCAACTGTTTGATTTACTTTTGCAGAATAAATATGCAGTGCTATAAAGCTTTTTTCCGACTCTGGAAGTTCTACTCCTATTCTTTTTTTTACAAGTTCTATAGCTTCCTCTGCAATTGAATATTCTGTAGGATACATAGTTTTAATTTCCATCTCAAAAGGATTTATAATATTTATTCCTTCCTTTAATCTGGTTATTGCAAAGTTAATATGGTCTGTAAGCCCAATGTGAATATGAGGATTTAATTCAGTACCTAATCTTTCTCTTGCAAGTTCAATTATTTCTTCAGATACTGCAATTATTTCATCATTTACTGTCTTTAATAATCTGTCATAGTTTTCTTTATGTTCATTTGTTATTTGAATAAATTTTTGTTCTATTATGTCCTTCTCAGTTATAGGGTCACCCTTCTTCTTACCAAACCCTATTCCCTTACCTGTAAGAACAAAAATTTCATCGCCCTTTTGTGTTATAACAACATTGTTACTCAATACTTTAGTAACTACATACCCTTCCATAATCATTACTCCTTATTAGGATACTACTATTTTAATAAAAATAAAATAAAAATTCAACACCTTTTTATTTACAAAATTGAGAAGTATATAAAAAACATAAATTAGTGCCATGAACAGTTTTGTTCATAGCACCAACATAAACACCAAGATTTAAACTCCTCTTTGTTCCATCATAGATTTTACCTTCATAAGTCTTGTTAAGTTACCTCTTTCATTTTCTTCAAGTTTCATTGTTATATATTTTATTGTTTCTTGAAGTTGAGGTATCATTACATATTCAAGAGCATTAACTCTTCTTCTTGTCTTTTCAATTTCATCAGCCATAAGCTGACAAGACTTTTCTATCTCAGCAAGTTCTAAAAGCTGTGGAAGGATATTATAAAGTTTATTTATTGCACCGTCAAGCTCTGCAGTAGTTAATGCATATCCATATGGGTATATACTTGCACCCTCTGCTCCTTCTCTTATAAACTTCATAACCGGAACGTTTACACTCATTATATTTTTCTTAGATATTTCAAGGTTTATTGTTTCACTTGGCATAATTATTGATTCTTCAAGTATTTCAGAACCCATAACTGCCTTTGCCATCATAAACTCCTTTAAAGATTCTGTTAACTCTTCTTCTACTTTAATTCTAAGTTCATTGTTCTTTTTTATCAAATCAATGAACTTTTTCATTAATTCATCCTGCTTATCCTTTAAAAGTTTATGACCTCTCTTTGCTACAACCAAACGCTTTTTAAGCTTAGATAGCTCCATTCTGGTTGGGTTAACATTTAATCTCATACCTATTCATCCCCTTTTTTAGGCAAGTACTTCTCTATATACTCGTCCCTAACTCTCTTTAGTTCTGACTTAGGTAATATTGACAGAAGTTCCCAACCAATATTTAAGGTTTCTTCTATGCTTCTGTTTTCATATTCTCCCTGTGATACATACCTCTTTTCAAACTCATCTGCAAACTTTGCATAAAGCTTATCTATATCTGAAAGTGCAGATTCTCCAAGTATTACTGCAAGCTCTTTAGCTTGTTTTCCTTGAGCATATGCAGCAAAGAGCTGGTTCATTGTATCTGCGTGATCTTCTCTTGTTTTACCCTTACCAATCCCCTTATCCTTTAATCTTGATAGGGATGGAAGTACATCTATTGGAGGCATTACTCCCTTTCTATATAGCTCTCTACTTAATATAATTTGTCCCTCAGTAATATATCCAGTAAGGTCTGGAATTGGGTGCGTCTTATCGTCTTCTGGCATTGTTAATATTGGTATTTGTGTAATTGATCCTTCTTTTCCTCTAATCTTACCTGCTCTTTCATAAAGAGTTGAAAGGTCAGTATAAAGGTATCCTGGATATCCACGTCTACCTGGAACTTCCTTTCTTGCAGCAGATACTTCTCTTAGGGCTTCGCAGTAGTTTGTCATATCAGTCATTATAACAAGTACGTGCATTCCCTTTTCATAGGCCAAATACTCTGCACAAGTTAATGCCATTCTTGGAGTTGCAATTCTCTCAATTGCAGGGTCATTTGCTAAGTTTATAAAAAGAACTGCTCTATCTATAGCCCCTGTCTTTTTAAAGTCTGATATAAAAAAGTCTGCCTCTTCAAATGTAATACCCATAGCAGCAAACACAACCGCAAATTTACTCTCTGCATTTAAAACCTTTGCCTGTCTTGCAATCTGTGCTGCAAGGTTTGCGTGTGGAAGACCTGAACCTGAGAATATAGGCAATTTTTGTCCTCTAACAAGAGTATTTAGTCCATCTATCGCTGATATACCTGTTTGAATAAACTCTGATGGATAGTCTCTTGCAACAGGATTTAGAGGGTTACCATTAACATCAAGTCTCTTTTCTGGAATTATCTTTGGTCCTCCATCCTTTGGTCTTCCAAGACCATCAAAGACTCTTCCAAGCATATCTAATGAAACACCAAGTTCAAGCGTCTTCCCTAAAAATCTAACTTTACTATCCTTTAAATTAATTCCTGCTGAACTTTCAAATAGCTGAACAAGTGCTTTATCTCCATTTATTTCAAGTACCTTACCACGTCTTATTTCACCTGTTTGAGTTTCTATTTCAACAAGTTCATCGTAGACTGCCCCTTCTACTTGGTCAACAAGCATAAGTGGACCTGCTACTTCTCTTATAGTTCTATATTCCTTAAGCATTTACTTCTCCTCCCTTCACAAGTGTATCCATCTGCATATGAAGTTCTGAGGATATTTCATCTATTTTTGTCATTTCTGATTCTGGGATATATTTTGCTCTTGCTATCTTTTCACGTACAGGAAGAGAAGTTATTTTACTTAAATATACACCCTGCTTTAATGCTTCTTGTCCAAGATGATAAAAATCCAATATTAGTTTTAACATCTTTAGCTGTTTTGTTAGTGAAGCATATGTGTCAACTTCGTGGAAGGCATTTTGATGTAGGTAATCTTCCCTTAGTGACCTTGCAGCCTCTAAAGTTAATCTGTCCTTCTCTGATAATGCATCAATACCTACAAGTCTTACTATTTCTTGTAGTTCTGCTTCCTCTTGAAGAATCTTCATCGCTTCTCTTGTCATTTCACCCCAGCCCTTATGTCCTTGCTCTTCAATATAATTTGATATTTTATCTAAATACAGAGAATAGCTTAATAGCCAGTTTATAGCTGGGAAGTGTCTTCTATATGCAAGGTTTGAATCAAGTCCCCAGAACACCTTAACTATCTTAAGAGTAGCTTGAGTTACTGGTTCTGAAAGGTCTCCTCCTGGAGGTGAAACCGCACCAACAACAGTAAGTGCACCTATTCTTTCATCACTTCCAAGGCAGTAAACTTTACCTGCTCTTTCATAGAATTCTGCAGCACGTGAAGTAAGATATGCTGGATATCCTTCTTCACCTGGCATTTCTTCAAGACGTCCTGACATTTCTCTTAATGCCTCTGCCCAACGTGAAGTTGAGTCTGCCATTATAGCAACTGAATATCCCATATCTCTAAAATATTCAGCAATTGTTATACCAGTATAAATTGATGCTTCTCTTGCTGCAACCGGCATATTCGATGTATTTGCTATTAAAACAGTTCTTTTCATAAGTGGTTCACCAGATTTTGGGTCCTTAAGCTCTGGGAATTCCATAAGAACGTCTGTCATCTCATTTCCACGTTCTCCACATCCAACGTAAACAACCACTTCTGCATCTGCCCATTTAGCAAGCTGATGTTGAACAACTGTCTTTCCGCTTCCAAATGGTCCAGGAATACAAGCAGTTCCTCCCTTTGCAACTGGGAAGAAAGTATCTATAATTCTTTGTCCTGTAAGCATTGGTTCTGCTGGTGGAATTTTTCCCTTATAAGGTCTTCCCTTTCTTACAGGCCACTTTTGCATCATAATTATATCCTTAATCTCTCCCTTAGGAGTTTTAACCTTTGCAATAGTTTCAACTACTGTAAATTCACCTTCGTTTATTTCTACTATTTCACCTTCAACTCCGTAGGGAACCATTATTCTATGTTCAATTATAGTTGTTTCTTGAACAACCCCTATAATGTCTCCTGCAACAACATAGTCTCCAACATTCCTTGTTGGTTTAAAGTACCACTTTTTTTCTCTATCAAGTGATGGGACTTCAACACCTCTTGTTATAAAATCTCCTGCAACCCTCATAACAGCATCAAGAGGTCTTTGAATACCATCAAACATAGCTTCTATAAGCCCAGGTCCAAGTTCAACTGAAAGAGGTTCTCCAGTTGTTTCAACTGGTTCACCAATTCCAAGACCTGATGTTTCCTCATATACCTGAATGGAGGCTCTATCCCCTCTCATTTCAATTATTTCACCAACTAATCTTCTATTACCAACCTTAACAACGTCAAACATCTTTGCATTTTCCATTCCCTCAGCAATAACAAGAGGACCGGAAACTTTAATAATTCTACCGTACTTCAAGCTATCAACCTTCCTTCTTTGATAATATATCTACACCGACAGCTTTTTCTACATTATCCCTAATCTTTTCAAGACCTATTCCAAGACTTCCTTGAGTACCAGGGATTAATATAACTGCAGGAACCATTTGATTTTGATATCTAAGTAGTGTTTCTTCCATATCCTTTGCAAAAGTTTCTGTTAAAAATATCAATCCGTAGCCTTCCCTTGCCATTTTATCCACAGCTCTAATAGCTTCATCTACTGTTTCAACTGCTTTTACAGCCATACCAAGGGATAAAAAGGCTATTACTGCGTCCTTTTCTCCTACAACTCCTATCTTATACATATATATCACGCAGCCTTTCCCTTATCGTATCTGCACCAACACCGTTCTTCTTTCCTGTTAATATAATTCTTAGCACTTTAATTTCATTTTCCTTTGCATAGATATATGCAACTACTGGTTCTGCCCCAAAGCTAATAAATTTTGAATTTTTTAGAACACTTATTAAATAGTTATCAGCCATTTTTTCAATTCTTCCTAAATCCTTTGTTTTTATATATTCTTCTATTCCTTCCTTTAACCATTTAAAGTGTTCTGTGTGGAATACCTTGTTTGAAAAGTTTTCTATATCTTCAATAAAATTATTTATAAATACGTCAAGGTCAACCTTTCCACCCTTTATTAGTACCTTGTTTAAAAATTCTCTTTCTCTATTTTGTTCCTTTGCTCTTATAAATGTTCTAATGTTATAAACATCTATAAGTAGCTGAATATAATCCTTAATAAAACTAATTCTTGTTTCCTTTGCTATTTCAAGCTGCCTTTTAAACATTGCAGCATCAATAATTATGTCTATATCCTGCGGATTTTTGTTTGAATTATATTCATCAATTGCCTTAAAGACAGCATCTCTGTAAACTTCATATAAATCACGTAAATTGTCGTCCTTAAAAATATCCTTTAATTTACTTACTTCTATTGTACCTGCATCAATCAATATACTGTCTAAATCCCTTTGTAAAAACCTATTTTTAACTAAGGTTTTTATATTGTGGGCATCATACTTTGTTCTAAATACATCTACTACCTCTACTACTGGGCAAATCTTGACCATTTCTCTATAAAAATCTTCCAAAGTCTTCTTTAAACCGTCTTCATAGGATGGCATATTTATGTAGTCCCCATACACAGTATCCTGTAATATTCTTTTTGCTTCATTAAAATCCTTTGCCTCAAGTAAAGTTTCAATCTTTGCCCTATCAATCATCTTTGTTTCAAGAACCTTAATTCTTGCAATACATTGAGCAAATATAGTGTTATCCATTACTCACCCTCCTTTTATAGAACTGGAGGCTATTTAAAATAACATTGAAGCAATATCTGCCTCAAGCTCATCCCTTAAACCCCTAATTAGTGCTTCAAAGGTACAATTAATCTCAAGTCCATTTTTTCTCAATATAAAGCCTGAAGGAATATTAGCATATTCATTATTTAATCTTAATAGCCCTCTTTTACCCTTTGATACTAATTGTTTATTGATTTCATCAAGATTAATCTGTACCCTATCCTTATCTTTAATTGAAAGTACAATTTCCTCTTCTCCTGTTTCTACATTATTCAAAATCATTCTATTAATTAAATTTGAATATTCTTCCTTTGACATACTATCTATTTTTTTTATCACTTCATTTAAGATTAAATCTATTGCCTCCTGCTTTGCTTGTAGAACTATATTTCGTGCATCAAGCTCAGCTCTTGCAATCATTCTCTCCTTTTTATCCTTACCATCCTTCTGTGCCTTTTGTCTTAATTCATCCTCTATTTGAGCTGCCTTTATATTGGCAGCTTGTATAATCTCTTCTGCCTTTTTTCTTGCTTCTAATTCTATTTCTGAGGCCTTTATCCTATCTTCACTTAAAAGCCTCTCCCTTAGGCTATCTATTCCATTCATTTTGGCCACTCCCTTATAGCTTTATATTAACAATCATTAATATTGAAGTTATAAGTGCAATAACGGCATAAGTTTCAACCATAACTGCATAGATAACTCCATTGAACATCTTTTCTGGTCTCTTTGCAAGAATTTGAATACCTGCTGCTGCAGTCTTTCCTTGTGATATAGCTGAACTATATCCTACAAATGCCATTGGAAGTGATGCCATAAGTAGCATAAAACCTTGGCCTAATGTAACATTAGCTGTACTTCCTGTTAAAATTCCTACTTTGTTAAGCACTAAAAGTGCTGTAATGAAACCATAGAATCCTTGTGTACCTGGTAATACTTGTAGAATAAGTGATTGACCAAACTTTTCTGGGTCTTCTGTAATTAAACCTGCTGCTGATTGACCAACAATACCAACACCTTTAGCTGAACCAATTCCTGCAAATAATGCTGCAAGTGCTGCACCAAGCAGTGCAAAAATTAAACCTCCATTTTGTTTTAAAAATTCAACGAATGTTGTGAATTCCATAATTGACTCCTCCTTTAAATTTCTTCTTCTACTTTTATAAATTTTGTTGATATTTTTAAAGGCTTAAATGCCTTTCCGCCACCTTGATAGAATTTGCCAAAGAATTCAAGATACTGTAATCTGCAGGTATGCACAAAGGTTCCAAGTGCACCTATTAAAAAGTTAAATGTATGTCCTGCTATAAATATAATAGGTCCAGCTATAAAAGCTGCTGCTCCATTACCTAACAGTTCAATTAAAAGATTAAATGACCAGCCAATCAATCCTGATGCTAAACCTAATGCTAAAAGTCTTGAATATGATAATATGTCTCCTAAATATCCTGTTACTCCATATAAGCCATAAAGTCCTCCAAAGAACTTACCAGCTATGGTTTTATTATTTCTTCCTTGTGTTAACACAATTGCTAATGCACTAATTAAGGATATCATTTTAGCTGGAGTGCCTCCTCCAAGTAACAACCAAATAAGCCCTGATACCAAACCATACCAAGTTACTACATCATAAACTGCATCTATTATCTTTCCTTCTTTTATTAACTGATATGCCTTTACAGCTAACCCAAAATAAATGTGTATTACACCGAATATTATAGAATACTTTAGTATAGTCATAGGATCTGAAACAGGATCTACCCAAATTGGCTTAATTTTAATTATACCACCGAAGAAACTTCCATAAAGAACACCAAATATAACAGTAGGAATACTTGTTAGTCCTATAAGCTTAACCATCTTTTTTAAAGAATCACTTAAATCTGCCTTAAAAAGCAAAAACAAACTTACTGCCCCAAGCAACAGTCCATATCCAACATCAGCCATCATCATTCCAAAGAATAGTAGGAAAAATGGTGCTAATGCTGGAGTTGGGTCTACCTCATTAGGTAAAGGTAATGCATACATTTCTGTAATTGCTTCAAAAGGTTCAATTAAAGGATTGTTCTTTAGTAATACTGGTGGATTATCTTCATCCTTTGCATCCTCTACTTCTAAATAAACCTGAAGATTGAATTTATTTATAGACTTTTCAAGTATGCCGATTTTCTCTCCAGGTACCCATCCTTGTAAAATAACAGATTTTTTCGTATTTATTATTTTTGATGTTTGTCTTTCAATTTCAAGCTGAGAACTAAAATAATCATAAACCTTTTCTAAATCATCAAGGCTTTTCGAAAGCTTTACTGCTTCATTCTTTGTTTGTTCTTCTTTTGTTTCAATATCGCTAATCTCGTTAGTTAATTTAGTTATAATATTCTTCGGAGTATCCTCAAGCTCAAGTGTAAGCTTAGTAAAGCCATACTTCTTTAGTATTTCATATGCCTGATTATAGTCATCCCTGTGGCATACTACAAAGATATTTAAATCCTGCTGCTTTTCTGATATCCTCTCTATGTAGATGCCATCTATGTTTTTAAACTCATTTATCAATTCTGCCTCATATTTTTTAGCTACAGTACCTATAAAGTAGGATACTTTCTTTAACTTATTAAGTTCCTTTAAGGATACATCAAGATTTTTCCAAACCTCATAATGTTCAATTTGTAATTCAAGCTTTGATTTTTTAGCCTTTAGATTATTTATTTCTTCTTCAAGTGATTTTGCTCTGCTACTTAATTCCATCCAATTAAAGGTATTTGCAAAATCTTCAAACTTTTCAGCATCCAATACTTCTCTCTTTTGCAAAATACCCTTTTTATTATCACTAAAGGCTCTTAGAAATTCATATGCCTGCCTTACTCTATTAAAATTGAATTCAGTTTCAGTTATTGTCTTATTTTCAAAGGCTACTCCTTCTAACTCTTCCTTTACTATTTCCCTAAGGTCAATAACCTCAACTGCAGATGCCCTTTGAAGAGCCTTTAAAATCTTATATTTATCTTCCTTTGCACCTGTTATGGTTACTTTTTTCATTTTAACTATTGCCATAACTATTCACTATCCTCTCGATAACCATATTTACGGCTCTTTCCATCTTATCCTTTGGTATATTTGTTATCTCCTGTTTTTTTCTTTCTGCATCAGCTATCATTGGCTCAATTTGATTTTTTGCTTCTTTTTCAAACTTTTCAATTACCTCTTTGTAATATACTTCAGCACTATCTTGGGCTCTTTGTTTAATATTTTCTGCTTCATCCTTTGCATTTTTTAAAATATCATTTGCCCTCCTTTGTGCCTCTTTAATTAATTCTTCCCCTTGCTTTTCAATTTCACTAATTTTCTTCACTACATCAAGAGCCAAAGTATCACCACCTTCATTATTGAATATTTAAAAAATTTTAACTTTATTATACTAAATTTTTTTGAAAAATAAAAGTCAATTTTTGTCGATTTTCATTATATTTTTTAGTTTTTTTCATATTTACATTTGTTTATACTAATTCTTTCACACTTATTGCATAATGTCTATTATTTTTTAAATCAAATATCACTAAAAAATCAGAAAAATTAAATTCTATACTTCTATTTATTTTTCTTACATCTAAGCACATTGGCAAAATTAAAAGTCCCTTTAGATTGTTTAAACCTAAAGTGTCTATTATCCTTTCTTTACATATTTTAATTTTTACTTCCATATCTTCATCTATATCCTTCTTTAGAAACTCTGGTAAATTTATCTTCTTTGTATTATATAAATAATCATAAATTAGCAAGTCCTTTATAGTATTCCCTTCAAAACGCTTTATTAAAAAATTAAAAATTTGAAAAAACTTCTCCTGCAATCCTATACTTCTTTCAAAAAATCCATTTTGTATTAAGTAATCAGTTAATTCTTTAAAGAAAATATAATAATCATCTATATAGCTAAAAACATAATTAAAGGTTCTTTCAAATATATGACTATTATAGTAGGTTTCAAAAACTTCTTCAAACTTTAAAAGATAGCTTATTTCTTGACTACTTAAAGCACTTGTTTTTAATACCTGATATGGAGCATATCCACAATATTTTATACCATATTTATCCTTATCGTAATAAATAGGTGAACCCTTTAGTACCTTAAGAAAACCTATTTGTAATTCATCTGGATTTATACTCATTACAGCATTAAAGGATTTTCTAAAAGAGTTTATATCTTCCTCAGGAAGGCCAACTATTAAATCTAAATGACAATGAATATTACCTATTTGTAGAATTTTATTTATATTGTCCTTTACCCTTTCAAAATTCATTCTTCTATTTATATTTTCAAGAACCTTTATATTTGTAGTCTGCACTCCTACTTCAAATTGAAAAAGACCTTCCTTTGCCCTCTTTAGAATTTTTATATCCTCATCCTCTAACAAATCTGCAGCTATTTCAAAATGGAATTTTGTAGTTGGAGATAAGTCAATTAAGTATTTCCATATCTCCCTTGAAAAATTTTTATTGGCATTAAAGGTTCTATCCACAAATTTGACAAGCTTTACATTATTGTCGATTAAATATTTTAATTCCTTCTTAACTAATTCTAAGCTTCTAAATCTAACCCTTTTATCTATTGAAGACATACAATAGCTACATCTAAAGGGACATCCCCTCGATGCTTCATAATAAATGATTTTATCTGGTATTTCATTTTCATATGGAAACTTAATGCTGTCTAAATCAGTTATAGTTTCTGCAAAACCTGTGTCAACTATATTTAAATTTTCTCTATATGTTAAACCCTTTATATTTCTTAATCTATCTAAGCTATTTAAACGTATAGAATCTATAAGGGGTTTTATTACTTTTTCTCCTTCACCCTTTATAACAAAATCAACAAAGTCGTATTTATTTATTAACTCCATTGAATCAAAGGATACTTCAGGTCCTCCTAAAACTATTTTAATATTTTCATTTATATTTTTTAACGTATTTGCCACCTTTAATGTATTTTCTATATTCCATATATAGCAAGAAAATGCTACTACATCAGGCTCTTTGCTTCCTATGTCAAAGGATATCTTTAAGATATCCTCATTTATCGTGGATTCATACAATTCAACATCATAATCCTCTATTTCTCTTTTTAAATATCTTATTGCCAAATTTGAATGAACATATTTTGCGTTTAATGCTGCTAATATAATCTTCATTTTTAACCTTTGTTTCCTCCCCTTTAAATTCTGCTTCTACAAACAATATTCCTTGATTTATTAAACTATTTTTTATTATGAAACTATTATTTTCTAAAACCTTGATTATGTCAAGGAATTTTATACTATAAGGTTTAAAGTAAACCTTAATTGGCAATTTAATCAATCCAATATCAGATTCAACATTAAGTTCGTATTTCGATACCAATTTATTCCTTTCAACTATATCCCATATATAAATTTTGCTATCTTTATCAATTACTTTAGCTATACCTTTTATTGTTTTATTAAATTTAAACTTTGTAATTCCCCTTGATAAGACAAAGAAAAAAATACAAGAATCATATGCTAAGTTTTTATTGTCTAATTGTTTTAAATTTGATATATCCTTTTCAATATTACTATATTTAGAACTTACTATTTTATTTATGGCACTATCGCCTCCATTACACACATCAATAATATTTTCTCCAAACTCTATATTTCTTATATCTACATATAATTTTTTCATCAATACCACCCCAACCCTTTATATACTAATTAAATTCAATTTAAAAAAATAATTCCTGCCTTATAGGCAGAAATTATTTACTTCTTCTTTTATTTTTATTCTTTTTCTTTTCTACTGAAAAACCAAATTTACCTAAGCTTTTTCCAACAACACAATACTGTCCGTGATTGTAACATATAAGCTCTGCTTTATCTAAGTGTAATTTTCCAGTATCATCTAATAATGTTTCATCAACATTTACTGCCACGACCTCTGCAACAAACATATCGTGACTACCAAGCTTAATAACATCCTTAACCTTACATTCTAATGAAAGTGGACACTCTTTAATTAAAGGAGCACCTACAACTGACGCCTTCTCCTTTGTTAAATTTAATATCTCAAATTTATCTAAATCTCTTCCTGATTTTACACCACAAAAGTCAGTTGCATAAGCAAGATTTTTGTTAGGTATGTTCATAACAAATTCACCTGATTTTTTAATAATATCGTATGAATATCTTTCTGGGCGTATTGAAATAGACACCATAGGTGGATTAGTACAAACAGTTCCAGCCCAGGCAATTGTTATAATGTTATCTACCCCATCATAGCTACAAGAAACTAAGACAGCAGGCACAGGATATAGCATAGTACCTGGCTTCCAAGTAAGTTTAGACAAAGCAATCACTCCTCAGATAAGTTTTTTAGTTTTCTTACATCATTTAAAAACTTCAACATAAGTCCAGCTGTTGTCCTTTGTGCCAATTTTAATATAACAGAAGTTATTTTATAATAACGCAGTTCTTCATTCAACTCATTTTTAAACTTATTATAGGTTCTCATTGATGAATTTGCATTAAATTCTATAAACTCCTTTATAGATTTAAAATATAGACCACCATCATAGGCATTAAAACTGTCGTGGTTTCTGTATGTTTTTATTATCCACTGCTCGTATTTTCTATGACTATCAAGTAATTTTACATTAACGTGCTGAGGTACAGTAACATCTTGAATTAAATGGCAGGCTGCTCCAAGATAAAAGTATGCCTTATCCTTATCTCCCTTTTTAAATTTAGTTAATGCTCTTGCATAATAGTAGGAACATTCTTTTAGAGCATTGCTACATCCATAAAGACCTTTGCTCCTTTGTGGATTATAAAAATGATTGCTACTTTTAAAATCCTGATCAGCCCAAACAACACCCTCATTTATTTTATCAATATTAAGACTCATCTCTCTATAGGCATAATCATAACCATCATTTTTTAAAATAATTATAGCTTGATGGTTTATATACTGGTGTACTTTGCACTCAGTTTTTATTATTCTTTTTTTAATAGGATTTACAGCCTTTAACATTCCTTTAAATATAGTTGAATAGGAATTTTCTATAATCTTCTTCATATATCATCATCCCTGTGTACTTTTATATTTATTTTAATCCTTTTTAGAACAATTATCCACCACCATTATTTAGTTTTTCTAATCTGAAGTATAAGTATTACAATCAAAGCTATGACTACTGTTCCAATTAAATACTCAACAGGGATGTATATCCTATTGACACTCTGCTGCTTCTCTTCTACTTTTTCAACAGAATATATACAACCATTTCCTTTATCTAATATATATAATATACCATCTTTAGAGAAGCTACATTGAATAGGTTCTTTTATTATTTTTTCTTCTTTATTTTTTATAAAGTCAACTGATAAGTTGTCTTTTATATCATAGGCAACTATTTTTGCCTCCTCATTTTTTCCGCTTTTTAGAGGTATAAATAAATTACCAACATACCCAAAGGCATTTTGTCTTGAAATATCCATAACTCCTATCCTTCCACTTTCATTAAAGGATATTAGTGGCTTTGGTGGAGTTGTTGTTGGATGTATTTCGGTTATAAATTGAGGTTGAGGTGCATTTTTAGGTTTAAATTTTTTTAATGTTACAGGCTCTCCACCTTCATAATCAGGCCATCCAAGCCAATCACCTTTTTTTATTTCGTATATATAATCGCATCCATTTTCAATCGGTCTTTGACCTCTATTTTCCATACCCTGAACGGAAACATATGCTTTGTTATCACGGGTAAATACTATATTTATAGGGTTTCTTATTCCATAAGCAAATAAATCAAGATTAGTAGAACCAACATAGGTTCTGTAAATACTTGCATTTCCAGGAGTTTTACCCTTTATTACAGAATCTTTACTCGACTGCATATTAAAGGGCATAAAAGCACCTGTTATAGCCTTATCGTTTTTTGATTCTGTCATAGGATTGGATGATTTAAAATTTATACCAGACAATACAACATCAACAGGATAAAAATCGTGAAAATACGGATTTTCCTTAAGCCATCCTCTTTCATAGTTGTCAAGACCAACAACACCAGAATTAGTGGCTGAACCTTGACAGATATATAAATGACCATCATAGCCTATTTGAATACCATTATTTGAATAATCACCATAGCTTGGCAGCCCTGTTATTATGTCCTCAACTTTATTATTTATAACCTTACTTATCATTCCTTTGTGAGATACTAATAAATAGTCTTTGTAGACTAAAATTGATGTTATAGGATAATTAAACCCTTTTGCCCAAGTTTCATTCTTTCCATTTTTATAGTACTTATTTATTACGACTTCACTTCCTATTCTTTCTGCTATATAAATATTTCCATTTGCATCAACTGCAAATGATGTAGGTTCAATTAAACCCTCTATTATTTTTTTTACATTATATCCGTCTTGTATTATAAGTTTATTTGTTATATCACTGTTTTCTTCATTCAATCTTATTAAAAAATTTATAGACAGAATTCCTAATAATAAAACTAAAATTAATATGATAAATAAATTTTTGTTTTTCATCTTACTCCCCCTATATTCTATTCACATAAAATATATGAATAGAAATAAAAAAAAATGCCTTTATAGGCATTTTAAAGGTGGAGCTTTTAAATTTTTATGTTTAAGACCTTACGTTTTTCCAACACACTTTTATTATTTTAGCTAATTTTCGACAAGTTGTAAATAGTTTTTTAAAAAAAAATAGCTATTAATTTTCGTACAAAATTGAAATATTTCCTTCATAAAATTTAATATTATTTTTGTAAAATTTCAAATTTCGTGTTATAATAAATTTGCATATAGTATAAAGACAGGGGGTAACTGAAATGGTAGATCCAAGAATAACAACATTAGCCCACAATCTAATCAACTATTCTTGTAGACTTAAGGAAGGCGAAAAGGTTCTTATTGAAACAATAGGACTTGAACTTCCACTTGTTAAAGAACTTATAAAGGAAGCCTACAAGGTAGGTGCTGTACCATTTGTAACAATTAAAAACAAATCTGTTGACAGAGCTATATTAATGGGTGCAACAGAAGAACAAATGAAAATGATGGCTAAATATGAAGCTGCAAGAATGAGTGATATGGACGCATACATAGGTATTCGTTCAGGAGATAACTCATCTGAGTTATCAGATGTTCCATCAGAAAGAATGGACCTATACTTCAAGTACTTCTGGAGTGAAGTTCACGGAAAGATTAGAGTTCCAAAAACTAAGTGGGTTGTATTAAGATATCCATCACCATCAATGGCTCAACTTGCAAATACAAGTACAGAAGCCTTCGAAGATTTTTACTTTAATGTATGTAACCTTGACTACTCAAAGATGTCAAAGGCGATGGACGCATTAGTTGACCTTATGAATAAAACAGATAAGGTAAGAATAGTAGGACCTCAAACTGACCTTACATTCTCAATAAAGGGAATACCTGCAGTAAAATGTGATGGTAAGATGAACATTCCAGATGGCGAAATATATACTGCACCTGTAAAGGATTCAGTAAATGGATACATTACATATAATACGCCAGCTGAATATCAAGGATTTACTTATGAAAATATAAGACTTGAATTTAAGGATGGTAAAATTGTAAAGGCTACAGCAAATGATACAGAAAGAATAAATAAGGTATTTGATACAGACGAAGGTGCAAGATATGTTGGTGAATTTGCTATAGGTGTTAATCCATATATAACTAAACCTATGAAGGATACACTATTTGATGAAAAGATAGCAGGTTCAATCCACTTTACACCTGGAAGTTCCTATGACGATGCATTTAATGGAAACAAATCAGCAATACACTGGGATTTAGTTTATATTCAAACACCTGAATACGGTGGAGGAGAAATCTACTTCGATGACGTGCTAATAAGAAAAGATGGTAGATTCGTAATACCTGAACTTGAGGGATTAAATCCAGAAAACTTAAAGTAATCTATAGACTTTCATTATTACAATCATAAAGAGTGCCGCTTATAATAGCGGCACTTAGATTATTTACAAACCTAATTGTTAGCTAAAGTTTGAAAAAGCCCCATGAAAGGATTTCAATTGGTTCTTTCATGAGCTTTAGCAATTATTGCTTTTCGACTTTGAAAAAGTCCGTAATTCGGCACAGGACGTGCCGAGCCGAGCGGCCATCAGGACGATGGCAT
>NZ_JAIHAO010000073.1:0-5538 GCF_020054765.1 Caloramator sp.
AGCTTTTCTTTGTTTGAAAAAGTCCTACCCTCGCGATGCCATCGTCCTGATGGCCGCTCGGCTCGGCACGTCCTGTGCCGAATTACGGACTTTTTCAAAATCGAAAAGCAAGAATTGCTAAAGCTCATAAAAGAGCCAAATAAAATCCTTTTATGGGGCTTTTTATACTTTAGCTAATAAATGAGATTGTCAATAATCTTAAGTTCCTTTGCTCTTTTATTTTTTGCTATTATAATTGAATTTAAATAATATAAATGTTAATATATAGGTATTACCTGTAAAATTTAGGATAATATAATAATGGGAGGTGTAAGGATGATAGAAAAATCAATACTACAGGAAGTTTTAAATGAAGCATTAAGGACAGGTGGAGATTTTTCAGAAATTTACATAGAACAGAATGATTTAAATACTGTATATATGACAGATGGTAAGGTTGAAAGTGTACTGTCTGGGAAGGATTATGGTGCTGGGGTTAGAATTTTATCAGGTTTTAAATGTATTTATGCATATACAAATGATTTATCAAGGGAAGGACTTTTAAAGATAGCAAGGGATGCGTCCTATGCATTAACTGGTGTTAAAAATGTAGAAAGTAGAGACTTTATCAAGCTTGATTACACAAATGCTCATCCTATATCTATAGTTCCAAGTGCAGTTGATATTTCGAAAAAGGTTTCAAAGGTTAAAGAGGCATATAGCATTGCAAAAAATTATAGTAGTGAAATAGTACAGGTTTCAGTTAGATATGTAGATAACGATAAAAAGGTTTTAATTGCAAATTCAGAGGGATTATTTGCAGAGGATAGGAGAATAAGAACAAGGATGGCTATTGAGGCTGTCGCTTCTGATGGAAATGAAAATCAAACAGGATTCTTTGGCCCAGGAAGGCTTATGGGGTTTGAATTCTTTGATAATGTTGATATAGAGTGGCACGCAAAGGAGGCAGCAAGGATTGCAGTAACAATGCTTCACGCAGACCTTTGCCCTTCTGGTGTTATGCCTGTTGTAATAGATAATGGTTTTGGAGGTGTTATATTCCACGAAGCGTGTGGACACTCCCTTGAGGCTACATCAGTTGCAAAGGGACATTCAGTATTTTCAGGAAAGCTTGGTCAAAGGATTGCTTCAGAGGTAGTAACTGCAATAGATGATGGAACTATTCAGAATGCCTGGGGTTCATCAAATATTGATGATGAAGGACATCCAACACAAAGAAATGTTTTAATTGAAAATGGAATATTAAAGGGATATATGATAGATATGTTAAATGGAAGAAGAATGAATATGAAACCAACAGGAAATAGCAGGCGTGAGAGCTACAAGTATGCACCAACCTCAAGAATGACAAATACATTTATTGCAAAGGGAGATAAAACACCTGAGGAGATAATAAAGTCAACAGAGTATGGACTATATGCAAAATATATGGGTGGAGGCTCGGTAAATCCTGTAACAGGAGACTTTAACTTTGCTGTAAATGAGGCATATTTAATAAAGGATGGAAAAATAGATAGACCAGTAAGAGGAGCTACACTTATAGGAAAGGGTTCTGAGGTTTTACTTGATATTGATATGGTTGGAAATAATTTGGAATTAGGGCAAGGAATGTGTGGTTCGGTAAGTGGAAGCGTTCCTGCCAATGTAGGTCAACCTATGATTAGAGTTAAGAAGATGACAGTTGGTGGAAGAAAATAGGAGGTGATAATATGGAGCTTAATAAGTTTATTGAAGAGCTTTTTAGAAGGGGCAGAGAAGAAGGTTTTAGTGATATGGAGGTATATTACATAGATTCTGATAGCTTTGAGGTGAATATATACAATCAAGAGGTAGATAAGTATAATGTAAATAAAAATAAAGGAATTTCCCTTAGAGCTATTTATGATGGAAGGCTTGGTTATGCATATTCAGAAAAGTTTGATGAAGAAGATATAGAATTTCTAATTAAAAATGCCAAAAACAATGCAAAGGAAACACAAACAGATGTACTTCCTGAATTTTATCAAGGAGGTAAATACAAACAAATTGAACAGGATGTTAATGTTGACATTGATGCAAAAAGGAAAATTGATGATGCAATGTTTATGGAAAAAAGAGCAAAGGAATATGATCCAAGGATTGATTCTGTAAATTATTGCCTTGTAGAAACTACTAAAGGAAGAAGAAAAATAGTAAACACAAAGGGACTTAACTTAGAAGAAGACGGCGGTGTAGGTGTAGCATACATTGCAGTTGTTGCAAAGGATAAGGATGATGTAAAAAGTGGAAGCAGCTTTAAGGTAACAACTAACTACAATAAAATAGACTTCGAAAAATTAGTAAAAGAGGCCTGTGACGAGGCAATTAATTCCCTTGGTGCAGAAAGTATACCATCAGGAAAATATAAGGTAATACTAAGACGTGATGCAGCAGCAACACTACTTGCAACATTTTCATCTGTTTTTTCAGCAGATTCAGTGCAGAAGGGATTTTCGCTTTTAAAGGGAAAATTAAACACAAAGATTGCATCCGATAAAATAACCATATTAGACGACCCATTTTTAAAGGATGCCCCCTTAAGTTGCTCCTTTGACGATGAGGGGGTTGAAACATATACAAAGGAAGTTATTAAGGATGGTGTTTTAAAAACTTTTCTTTATGATATAAAGACAGCCAAAAAAGATGGAGTAAAATCAACTGGTAATGGATTTAAATCAACCTATAAATCACCGGTGGTAGTTGCACCTACTAATATGTATATTGTAAAGGGTACTTTAGGGTATGAAGAAGCAATAAAAATGCAAGAAAAGGCGCTTATTATAACAAGCCTTCAAGGGCTTCATTCTGGGGCAAATCCTGTTTCAGGTGATTTTTCACTTGCAGCAGAGGGATACCTTGTGGAAGATGGAAAAATTACAAAACCAGTTGAACAGATAACAGTAGCAGGTAATTTCTATAACGTTTTAAATGAAATAGAGGAGGTACTTTCTGACTTCGAACTTGCTCTCCCAGTTGGACTTGGAAGTTATGGAAGCCCAAGCATTATAATTAAAGAACTCAATGTGTCAGGAAAATAAAATTACAAGTGCCAAGACAAGTCTCTTGGCACTTATTCAAATTTATTTTTGATAATTTAATGTAAGCCTTATTATTCTTCTCACAAGTCTTCTTGCAACAGGATAAGGCATATTGTACATTTTTAGCAGTACAAATATTTCAGGGTTGTTCTTTTCAATTTTGTTTAGTATTCTATTTACCTCATTAAATTGTCCTTTTCCTTCAAAACTACCTTTTTGTCTATCCTCTTCGTCATCTTCGATATCTACAATAATAGGTACCATATTTGGCATAATCATTGTTGGAATCATATCAAAAGGGTTCATTAAAATAATACCTCCTAATTTGACTTACAGTATATAATATTAATATAATTTAAATTTTGTTAAACAAATTTATTTGCAACTGTCTCTTCTTATAAAAATTAGAAAGAATTTTAAATTTCTATTGTTTAAAAATTAATAAAATGATAAAATTATAGTGAAAATAATGTCGAATTTTAAGAGAGAGGAAGATAGTATGAGTAGTTTAAGTTCCTTCGATATCATTGGACCTATAATGGTTGGACCATCAAGTTCGCACACAGCAGGAGCTGCAAGACTTGGGAAGGTTGCAATGTCTATTGCAGGAGATAATTTTAAAAAGGTAGTATTTTATCTACACGGATCCTTTGCAAAGACGTATCGTGGACACGGAACAGATAGGGCACTTGTTGCAGGTGTACTTGGAATGGAAACCTATGATGATAGACTTAAGTATTCTTTAGATATAGCTAAAGAAAAGGGAATAGAAATAGAATTTATTGAGGCAGATTTAGGTGATGTTCATCCTAATACTGTAAAAATTGTTTTTTATAAAGAGGATGGAACTAAATTTGAGGTTGTGGGTTCATCTATTGGTGGAGGAAATATAATAATAACAGAAATAAATGGAGACAAGGTAGAGTTTACAGGAGACTATCCAACACTTATTGTTAAGCAAAAGGACGTTAAGGGTATGATAAGTTCGGTTACTGCTATTTTAGCAAGTCAAAATATTAATATAGCTACTATGAGGGTTACAAGAAGAGCAAAGGGTAAAGAGGCTCTTATGATAATTGAAACAGATGCTGAGATAAGTGAATATGTTTTAAAGGTTATTGAAAAGGTAGAAAATATTATTTCAGCAAAGGCTATAAATCCTGTAAAGTAATTGGAGGTTAAGTTATGTACAATACAGGTTTAGAATTAATGGATCTGGCAAATTCTAAAAAGTGTAGAATATATGAGATTGTAATTGAAAATGAAGTAGAGCTTCAAGGCATAAGTAGAGAAGAGATAGTATTAAAGATGAAAAGGGCTCTTGAGGTGATGAAATCATCTGCACAGGAGGCACTTGATAAGGAAGTAAAATCAGTAAGTGGACTCATTGGTGGAGATGCAAAAAAGCTTGAGGATTATAGAAAAAATGGAAATACATTGTGTGGTGATACAGTAGTAAAGGCAATGGCAAGAGCTCTTTCTTGTTCTGAGGTAAATGCAGCTATGGGAAGAATAGTTGCAGCACCAACGGCTGGATCTTGTGGAATTTTACCTGCTGCATTAATTACAGCGGGAGAAAAGTTAAACAAAACTGAAGATGAGATTGTAAATGCCCTATTTACGGCATCAGGTATAGGTCAGATTATTGCAAAGAATGCAACAGTATCTGGGGCAGAAGGAGGCTGTCAAGCAGAGTGTGGTGCAGCAGCTGCTATGGCAGCAGCAGCTATTGTAGAAATGGCTGGTGGTACACCAGAGATGTGCCTTAACGCAGCTTCAATAGCATTAAAAAATATAATGGGACTTGTATGTGACCCAATAGCAGGCCTTGTTGAGGCACCCTGTGCTAAAAGAAATGCATCTGGAGTTGTAAATGCATTAATTTCAGCAGAGCTTGCACTTGCAGGAATAAAAAGCATTATTCCATTTGATGAAGTTGTGGAGGCGATGTATAGGGTAGGGAAGGCACTTCCGGAGGTATTAAGGGAGACTGCACTTGGAGGAATTGCAGCAACCCCAACTGGAATAAAATTGAGGAAACAGATATTAGGTGAATAATAATTATATTTAAAAGAGAATCATTATTGACAGATACAAAAAATGTAATTAGAATTATAATAAGAGTGGAATTTCCGCTCTTAATTATACAAAAGGTGGGGTGTGTTATGGCTGTTTGGAAATGTACAGTATGTGGAGAAACAAAGGAAGGAAGATGCAGACCTCAAAAATGTCCAAAATGTGGTGCAACAAAGGAAAAATTTGAAAAGCAGCAATAAAATAAACAAAAGGTGCCCAGCACCTTTTGAGATTGTTGACAAACCTACTTGTTAGCTAAATTATGAAAAAGTCCTATGAATGGATTTCAATGGGCTCTTTAGTGAGTTTTAGCAATTCTTAGCTTTTCGACTTTGAAAAAGTCCGTAATTCGGCACAGGACGTGCCGAGCCGAGCGGCCATCAGGACGATGGCATCGCGAGGGTAG
>NZ_JAIHAO010000005.1:0-91611 GCF_020054765.1 Caloramator sp.
CCTCGCGATGCCATCGTCCTGATGGCCGCTCGGCTCGGCACGTCCTGTGCCGAATTACGGACTTTTTCAAAGTCGAAAAGCTAAGAATTGCTAAAGCTCTCACTAAAGGACCCATTGAAATCCATTCATAGGACTTTTTCATAATTTAGCTAACAAGTAGGTTTGTCAACAATCTCAAAGAGAGGCATCATAGATGCCTCTCTTACTTTATCTCGTATATGTTTTTATAATCCACATAGAAAACCTCATTTTCTGTTATTGCTATATGTCCTGATTCATAGGGCTTTCCATCAACTGAAATATAAACTTTATCAACATTATAGTAATCACCAAGTGTATTTACAAGGCTTTGCAGTATCATTGATTCTAATGAGGAACCTGCATTCATTTCCTCAATGAATTTACTGTTAACATCTACATATACCTTGTTTTGACTGTTGTTAAAGTAAAGTTTGTTTATTTTTGTATTTGGCCCAAATACCTTATTTAAATCTTCCTTTGGAGGATTTTTTAAAAATTTTTCTATTGTGGTATTAACATTTTCATTTGTATAGAGTGAAACCTTTTCAGTTTTAAACGCAAGTTTTTCGTTATTGAAATCTGGATAATAGAATTTCATTGTTTGAACGTATGGTGTATTTTCAACTATTTTTTCAAGGTTGCTCTCAATTACTACATCTCCACTTTTATAAACTGTTTTTACAAAACCAATATTTTTTACATAGTAGTCAAAAATTTTGTAATCATTTCCTTCTGTTGTAACTTCCACAGCTGAATATTCCCCACTTGGGGTAGTTATTTTTGCCTCTGTATTTGAGATATACCTCTTTAATCCATCCTTTGTTGTCCAACTTGTTCCCTTTTCTATGGGTTCCTTCAATAGAATGTCATAGTTTGCATTTGTAGATGAAAGCAGATTTTCTTTATAGTAGTATTCTTCTCTTGAAGATATTAATCTTAATTCTCCATTCTTTATTTCATACACCTTTGATAGCGTAGTTCCAGGGTTTACATCTCTTATTTGTATCCTATCTCCTTCAATGTAGTCTACATAGGTTTCGTGCTCAGCATATTCATTACCAATACCTTGATATTTCATAAAAACGTTTTCTTTAAAGGGAAAATAATCTTTAACTGTAAGTTTGGTGTTATCTTTAGGCGTTGTATCTGTAGGTTTATTAGATTTTGAGCAGGATGCAAAGGAAGATAAGATTAGAACACTTGATATAGTAATACAAATAATTTTTTGAATCCTTTTCATATTATCCCTCCAATCTTTGTATATACATATTATACACCAATAGTGGGTAAAAAAACCATAAATAATGTTTACAGAAAAATTAAAATTTATTATGTTTACTTTTTAGATGTATATGATATACTAACATAGGAAAAGTTAATAGGACAGTTCGAAACCATCCTGTCCTTAAACAAAACTACGGGCTTTAGCTACAAATCTGTAGCTTTTAAGGGGCTGGTAGCCCCTTTTTTGATTTTTTGGAGGTGAATTATGAAAAAGATTGGTATAACAACAACAGTACCACAGGAGGTTTTGATTGCAGCAGGATATAAGGTTATTGACTTAAACAACATATTTGTTACATCAAATAATTATATGGAGTATATTGATATAGCAGAAAAGGATGGTTTTCCAAAGAGTATGTGTGCCTGGATTAAGGGGCTCTATGGTGTTTGTATTAAGGAAGGAATAAAAGAAGTTGTAGGTGTTATTGAGGGGGATTGCTCTAATACAAGGGCATTAGTGGAGGTTTTAAAGTTAAAGGGAATAAAGATATATCCCTTTGCATATCCCAACTCCCACAAATTAGAGGATGTAAAAAAGTCATTAGATGATTTTATGGAGATATTTAATGTTAAAAAATCTGATGTTGAGGATGTAAGAAATAGGCTAAATAAGGTAAGGGAACTTTTGATTGAAGTAGATAAGTTAACGGTAGGAGGATATGCTACAGGCTTTGAAAACCACCTATATTTAGTTTCATCCAGTGATTTTAATGGAGACTATTTGGAGTTTGAAAATACACTTAAACAAAAGATAAAAGAAATAAAGGATAGAAATAAAAAAGATTATCCTATAAGACTTGCCTACATTGGAGTTCCACCAATGATGGGTGATATATATGATTTTGTAGAGGGCATTGGTGCAAAGATTGTTTATAATGAGGTTCAAAGGGAATTCTCCTTCCCAAGATTTAAGAATAATAAGGACATATATGAGCAGTACTATGACTACACATATCCCTATGACATTGAGTTTAGACTTCAAGAAATAAAAAGGCAGATTAAAGAAAGGGAGATAGATGGTGTCATACATTATACTCAAGCCTTTTGTTATAGGGGAATAGAGGATATTATAGTAAAAAGTAAGTTGGAAGTTCCTGTTATAAACATTGAGGGAGATAAATTAAATGAACTTGATGCAAGAATAAAATTAAGGCTTGAGGCCTTTGTGGATATGTTAAAGGATAGAAAGGAATGGGGAAGGTGAGGATACTAGGAATAGATTTAGGAAGCAGAGAAGTTAAAATTGTTCTTTTTGAAAATGGCAGGATTGTTAGAAAAAATAAGATTAGTACAATGAGATTTTATAGAGATTACTGCGTCAAGGATAATGGTTTAATTATAGATAAAGAAAAACTTGATATGGGTGAGTTTGATGTTGGAATTTCAACAGGATATGGAAGAAATAATATAAACATAAAGGACTTTACTCCAATTAATGAGGTAAAGGCACATATATATGGTGCAATATTTCAAACTGGGCTTAATGATTTTATTTTATTAGATTTAGGAGGACAGGATGTTAAGGTTGTGAGGGTTGAAAAGGGTGTAATGACAGATATAGAACTCAATGATAAGTGTGCTGCATCCTGTGGAAGATATTTAGAAAATATGGCAAACATTTTAGAGGTTGATTTAGACTATATGACAAAGTTTTACAAAGAGCCAGTTTACTTAAATTCCACCTGTGCAGTTTTTTCAGAATCTGAGCTTATAGGGAAAATAGCAGAGGGAGTACCTATAGAAAATCTTTGTGCAGGTGTAAATTACTCGTTATATAAAAGATTAAGTCCAATGCTTACAAGGTTTAAAGCAAATAGAATAGTCTTATCAGGTGGAGCCTCCCTTAATAGTGCTTTGATAGAATATTTAAAAAAAGATTATAATGAAGTAATAACTTTACAGGATGCACAGTTTAATGGTGCAATAGGATGTTGTTATTATGGAGAAAGGATGGGATTAAAATGAAAAAGGCTGTTGTACTTTTATCAGGAGGATTGGATTCAACTACTGCATTGTATCTTGCAAAATCACAAGGATTTGAAACCTATGCCATATCCTTTGACTATGGTCAAAGGCACGATAAGGAGCTTGAATGTGCTAAAAGGGTAGCAGAGGCAGCAGGTGTTAAGGAACATATTATAGTTAAAACTAATATGGATGCTTGGGGAGGTTCGGCATTAACTGACAAAAACATTGATGTTCCAGAGGGAGATGTAAATAGAAGTGATATACCAATAACTTATGTTCCAGCAAGAAATATGATATTTTTAGCCTTTGCGGCATCCTATGCAGAAAAGATAGGTGCACAGGATATATTTATAGGTGTAAGTGAAGTTGATTATTCAGGATATGTTGATTGTAGGCAGGAGTTTTTAGATGCAATGGAGCAGGCTATAAACAAAGGCACTGTTTGTGGAGTTGAGGGAAGAAGGATAAAGATAAATGCACCATTTATAAATATGACTAAGGCAGAGGAGATTAAACTTGGAATGGAACTTGGAGTTGATTATTCTCTAACTTGGTCCTGCTATAAAGGTGAAGAAAAGGCCTGTGGAGTATGTGACAGTTGCCTTTTAAGGCTTAAGGCCTTTAAAGAGGCAGGATTTGAAGATCCAATTGAATATAAGGAGGAAAAATGATGCTTACTGTATCTAAAGAATTTGCCTTTGAGGCTGCCCATATGCTATCAGAACACGAGGGAGATTGTAAAAATCTACACGGACACAGCTACAAAATGATAGTTGAAGCTACAGGGGATATTAGAGATGGTATGATTATAGACTTTAAAGATTTAAAAAGGATTGTAAAGGACACTATTATAGATAAAATAGACCATTCATTTATTTATTTTAATGATTCAAAGGATGAAGTAGAACACCAAATAGCAGATATTTTAAAAAAGGCGGGAAAAAGGATATTTGAGGTTAATTATAGACCTACTGCAGAAAATATGGCAATGGATTTTTATAATATTTTAAATGATAAGTTAGCGGATAAAGGGATGAGGGTTGTATCTATAATACTTTATGAAACACAAACAAGCTTTGCAAAGGTGGTAGGTTAATTGAAAAGAGAAGAATTTTTAAATGAAAAAATACCTATGGTTGAGATATTTAACAGCATATCAGGAGAAGGAATAACAAGTGGTTTTTTAACAACATTTGTAAGGGTATATGGCTGTAATTTAAGATGTAGCTATTGTGATACAAAATACAGCTATGATGGAGAATATAGTCTAATGACACCTATTGAAATTTTAGGTGAGGTTAATAGATTAAACTGCAAAAGAGTTATTGTTACAGGTGGAGAACCACTTGATGAAGAAAAGAAAAGATATATTCCACTTTTTCTTGCACAAAATGGTTATGAGGTTAGAATTGAAACAAATGGAAGTGTAAGACTTTATGACGAGGATGAAATATATCAATTTACCAGTAAAAAAGAAAGGAAAAATCTCTTTTACACATTGGATATAAAATGTCCCTCCTCCAATATGGATAAATTTAATATATTTGAAGAAAACTTCAAAAAATTAATCTGGGGTGACGAAATAAAGTTTGTTGTGGGAAATGTTGATGATTTAGATTATTCAATGGAGGTAGTTAAAAAGTATAAAGAATATTTCAAAGGAGTTACATTAAATTTTTCTCCTGTGTTTTCAAAGATAGAACCAAGTCAAATTGTAGATTATTTAAAGATAAGAAATAAATTTTTTGCTGAAAATAATTTAGATGTAAGGCTCAACCTTCAACTTCATAAAATTATCTGGGATAAGGATAAGAGGGGAGTATAATATTAATGGCAGCCATATCACTTATAACTTTTAATTATATTTGATAAGTATGAGAACTTGGTATAAATAAATGTTTTTTTAGGGAAAATAATAGTGATTGAGAGGAGGGGTTTTATGGCAAGTAGAGAACAATTAAAAGCAGTTGCAGCATCTTGTACTAAATATCAAGCAGAAGGATTTACATCTTCAGCAGGGGTAGTTGATAAAAGCTGTGAAAACTGTGTAAACTTTGATGGTTATAAGTGTACAGTAAACGCTTTTGATAAGGTATTAACAGGATTAGACCAAGGATAAAAATAACAGCCACATAGAATTATACTATGTGGCTGTTATTTTTGTCTATTTTTCAATAATAGAGATATTAAATAAGAATGATTGTTCTTTTGTTTGAGGGTGATTTTGAAATAAAGGTTGGATGAAGTAGATTACTCCTAAAATGCATTGCAAAAATATTAACGGAAGAAAAAACTTTAAATGTTAACTTTATATATAGTTGAAAAATTCTGAAAAATAATATACTATTAAATTAATAAATATATAAGGGGTGATACTGTGAAGGTTATAAAAAGGGATGGTAGTTTACAGGAATTTGATATTGATAAGATTATAAAAAGCATAAGAGCGGCTTCAGATGATATAGGAGAACCACTTAATGAATCTGATTTACATAATATTGCAAAGGACATAGAGGATGAGATAAAGGGGCTTGGAAAAGAAGAGGTTTCCTTTGAAATAATAAGAAGAATAACAGTAGATATATTAAATAAAGAGGGCTTTAAGGATGTTGCAAAGGCTTATATTGAATATTAGTTTATTACATAGCTGTCACAAAGGTGGCAGCTATGTATTTTTGTGCTAAAATTATAATTATTATGGGTATAGTAATTAGTATAAATAATAGTTTTAGACTTTTTATTGTTTACGTACGAATTTAACCTCTTAAATAACACTATAAAAAGTTCAAGGAGGATATTATGGTTCTGATAGTAGATAACTATGATTCATTTACATATAATCTATATCATTATTTTTTAATATTAGGAGAGAAGACCATAGTTAAAACAAGGGATGAGATAAGTATTGATGATATTGAAAAGCTAAAGCCCAATTATATTGTTTTATCACCAGGGCCAGGGCAACCAGATGAGTCTATTTTATCTTTAGAAATACTTGAAAAATACAAGGGAAGGATACCAATACTTGGAGTATGTCTTGGGCATCAGTGTATAGGACACTTCTTTGGTGCAGAGGTTGTAAAGGGCAAAAGTCCTGTCCACGGAAAGGTTCATAAGATATTTCACGAAGGGAAGGGTGTTTTTAAGGGTTTAAAGAGTCCTTTAAATGTAACAAGGTATCATTCTTTAGTTATAGATGAAGGGACTTTGCCTAACTGCCTTGAGGTTACTGCAAGAACTATAGAGGGAGAAATTATGGGGGTAAGACATAAGGAGTTTGATATAGAGGGGGTACAGTTTCATCCTGAAGCAATATTAACAGAAAATGGTCTTGAAATGCTTCAAAACTTCCTAAGGAGGAGCAAAAATGATTAGATTAGACTATAAGTTAGACGTTTTTAAGCTCTATAATTTGCTCATAGATTTTAAGCCACAGCTTTTAGAAAGTAGCTATATGGTTAAGGATACTGGAGATTATTCTATTTTGTGCTTTAAGCCAAAATATAGTATAAGCTATTTAGACGGGAAAATAGCTGTTGATTATGGGGACAGAGTTGAAATAATTAAGGAGCTACCTTTAAAGGTTTTAGATGAATATATTAAGAGAAATAAAGAGTTAAAAACAGGATTGATTTTTGATGGAGGATTTGTTGGATATCTATCCTATGATTTTGGCGAAGAGATTATGGGGATAAGGGGGAAGGATAACTCTCCTATAAAAATACCAAGCATCTACTTTGAGTATTTTGAGGACTATATAGTTGTAGATAACAGAAATAAGCTTACATATATAGTTACAGACGATGAGGAGATTATGGATAGAATTAAAACTAATAATTATGCCGAGACTATAGATGATATTGATGTAAATTTAAAATCTAATCTTGAATTTGATGAATACTGTAGGGCAGTTGAAAGGGTTAGGGAGTATATAAGGTGTGGTGATGTATATCAGGTAAATATTTCACAGCAGTTTTATGGAAGAGGTAAATTAAACCCAATATATATCTATTCTAAATTTAGAAGGGCAAACTATGGTCCCTATAATGCATTAATAAGAGTACAGGATAAATACATACTCTCAACTTCACCAGAGCAGTTTTTAAGAAAAAGAGGAGATACAATAACCACAAGGCCAATAAAGGGTACGGTTAAGAAGGTTGAGGATAAAGAAGAAAACGAAAGGTTAAAAAGGGAGCTTCATGAAAGTGAAAAATGTCGTTCGGAATTGTTAATGATTATAGATTTAGAAAGAAATGATTTATCAAGGATATGCATACCTGGTACAGTAAAGGTTGAAAGCCTATTTGATGTAGAGGAATATTCAACTGTTAACCACCTTGTTTCAACGATACAAGGCAAATTATTAAAGGATATTGGATTTAAAGAGATAATAGAGGCTATGTTTCCAGGAGGTTCTATAACAGGTGCTCCAAAGCTTAGGTCTATGGAGGTTATAAATGAAATTGAAAAGGTAAATAGAGGAATATATACAGGTTGTATAGGATACATTTCAAACAATGGTAATATGGACTTTAATATAGCAATAAGAACAGCTGTTATGGACAAAGAAAATATAATATACAATGTAGGTGGAGGAATTGTATGGGATTCTAACCCTGAGGATGAATATGAAGAAACACTCCATAAGGGAAGGGCGATTTACAATTCCCTTGTTAAAGGAGGGAAAAGATGATTGATTTGTTTGATAGGGGAGTAGCCTTTGGGCTTACTCCTTTTGAAACATTATTTGCATATAAGGGAGAAGTCCTTTTTTTAGATGAACACTACAAAAGACTTAAAAGAAGCTTAAAAATACTTGGGATAGATAATAACTTAATCTTTGAAAAGTTTAAAGAAGAAGCACTAAATTCAATTAAAGGTATAAATAATCCTGTTGTAATTAAAATTATATATATAGACGGTAAGCTACATATAAAATTAAGAACTCCCTCATACAATAAAGAACACTATGATAGAGGGCTTAAGCTTGCAATTTCAAGGGAGAGAAAGCCTAAAAGCATTTTAAACTATATAAAAACCTTTAATTATGGGCAAAACTACATTGAGGATTTAAGGGCAAAAAATAAAGGATATGACTCCTGCATATTTTTAGATTACAGGGGATTTATAAGTGAGGCAGCCTATGGAAACTTATTTTTTATAAAGGATAGAGTAGTCTATACTCCAAGCATAACCTGTTCAATACTACCTGGAATTATAAGAAAAAAACTAATAGAGCATTTCAAATTAAAGGGGGTAGAAGTGGTAAAAACAAATATTACCTTAGATGAGCTTGAAAATTTCGATTCAGCCTTTTTTACAAACAGTGTTGCAGGAGTGCTTCCTGTATCAAAAATTGGAAACACCTCCTTCTCAAAAAGTGCCACCCAGGTGAAATGTGAAATTATTCAATTTATGGAAAGATATTTCTCTTGTTGGTTAGGTTATTAATAATGTATTGTAGATAACAGATAAATTATTTTCCAGAAAATTTTATAAAAACATTACTTGTAATATTAATAATAAGTGATATAATATTATTAATAGAAAATGATTATCCATAAAGGAGGGGTAAAAATGACTGAGGTTAGGCAAGTTTATAAATGTGAAATATGTGGGAATATTGTAGAGGTTCTTCATAAGGGGGCAGGTACTTTAGTTTGCTGTAATAAACCAATGACACTTAGAGAGGAAAACACAGTAGATGCATCAAAGGAAAAACACGTGCCTGTTGTAGAACTTGTGGATGGTGGAGTTCTTGTTAAGGTTGGAAGTGTAGAACATCCAATGGAGGAAAAACACTACATTGAATGGATAGAAGTACACACTAAGGATAAGGTATATAGAAGGTTTTTAAACCCAGGGGATAAGCCAGAAGCCTTCTTCAAACTAAATGATGGAGAAGAAGTTTTATTTGCAAGAGAATACTGCAACCTTCACGGACTTTGGAAGGCATAAAAAAGTGCCACCCAGGTGATTTATTGTGGTATAAATAGGAAATGTCACAATTCACCTGGGTGGCACTTTTATTTAAACACCCTATTTGCAAAATATTTTCCAAACCAAGATGCACTTTGAACCTGAAGTATAAACGCAAGTGTTACAATTAGTGCAGCCTTTGAACCAAAGCTTGATGCAGCAATTCCAAGTGCTAAGGACAGATTACGCATAACTGTACTATAAACAAGTGCTATTGCATCTTCTCTGTTTAAAAAGATTTTTCCTATAATTGTGCTTATAGTATAGTTTAACAGGTAGAATACAGCAAGCACAACTAATGACCATAGAATTAAATTTGGTTTAGAAATTATAACCTTTGATTTCATACCAATGCTTATAAACACAATTCCAAGAAGGAACCATATACTTATAGCTGGTAGTATAGGTTTTATTTTTTTGTTGTACTCCTCAACTGAATACTTCTTAAGAAGCAATTTATAAGTTATTGTACCTAATATTAATGGAATAACAACAACTTGAATGATTGTGATAAAGGTCTTTACAATATCAATAGGTATATACTTTCCAACCATAAGAAGTAAATACCAAGGTGCTACAAGAGAACCGACAAATAAGCTAAGTGCAGTTATTTTAATCGCAGCCGACACATTTCCCTTATTTAACATTGTCCAAGAAATAGTCATACCACTTGTAGGTAATAGTGATGCTATCGCAAGTCCTGCAAACATATCCATATTGTCTTTAAATAATGTAATTCCCATTAAGTACGCTATAACAGGTATAATTAAAAAGTTTATAAGTAAAGATAAAAGAACCAATTTTGAATGGGACAAATCAAAGGCACTCTTGTAATTAAAACCAATCATAGTTGGATAGATCATAAATACAGTAAATATCAGGATATAGCTTTTCATAAAATTCAAATCGAATTTAAGCCCTGTTAAAAATCCAAGTAATAAAACAAGGGGTATAACCTTAACAAGATTTTTTGATGGATAGTAAAATATCTTTTTTATCATTCCAATTCCTCCCTTCGACAAATTTAATTATATTTATATGTCGAGTTTTTCTCAAATACCCTATAGGGGTATATACAATTGATTTTGGATGATTTTCTTTAAATATCTTACCCAATTTAATTAAATCGTATAATTTAATAGCATATGCTCAAAACTCTGTTATTTTGTTAAAAAATAATTAAATTGAAATATTAAGCATAATATTGTAATATTATAATATAAAAATACTTAAAGGGGGTATAGGTATATACGTGAGTAAAAAAATTCAAAAATTAGCAGACAAGTTTAAAGTTCTATCAAATCCAATTAGAGTTTCAATATTACTGTGTCTATTAAATGGACAATCTAATGTTACTAAGATTCAAGACTGCTTAAACATACCTCAATCAACTGTATCAAAACATTTAGGAATCTTAAAAAATGCAGGTGTAATTGAGGGAGAAAGAAATGGACTTGAGGTAATATACAGCATAGTCGATGATGGTGTAAAGAATATGATTCTTTCCCTAATGGAGGAGTAGTTAATCTTGGAGGTGAGCCTGTTGAATAATTTTATATTTATTTTCTTTTCACTTTTTTTAGTATGGACTACGTTAAGTTATCCACTTACAAATCAAGAAATCATATATGGTTTAATTCTCTCTTTATTCATATCAATTTTAACTCAATATTATAACCAAAGGAGTAAAAGTTTTAAAATAAAATCCCTCTATCATTTAATTAAATATTTTATTGTATTTTTAATTGAATTAGTTAAGGCAAATTTAAATATGGCAAGGATAGTAATAACTCCTTCACTTCCTATTTCACCAAAGATTTATGAGGTAAAAACAGAACTAAAATCAAATATAGCAAAGGCCCTTCTTGCAAATTCAATAACATTAACTCCAGGTACCATTTCAGTAGATTTAGATGACGACACAATATATATACACGTTGTTGAAGGCACAAGGGTTTCTAATGTTGAGGACTTAAAGGGACCCTTTGAAAAAATACTGAAGGAGGCATTTGAATAATGTTTTATGTAACCATTTCACTAATTATATTAGGAATGCTCCTTAGCATAATTAGATTAGTAAAAGGAGATTCAATAGAAAGCAGAGTTGTTGCTATAGACGTTTTAACAACTATAACATCAAGTTTAATTATTGTATTTGCCTTTATATCAGATAATATGCTTCTTTTAGATGTTGCTCTTGTTTATGGTCTTTTATCCTTTGTTGGTGTTGTTGCAGTAGCACGTTATTTAGAGGGAGGAATTTAATATGCATTACGTTGGTTGGTTCTTTATATTAGTTGGAGCAACATTTTCATTTCTTGCGGGCCTTGGAATATTTAGAATGCCAGATGTACTTAATCAGTCACAAGCTGGAACCAAGGCTTCAACGCTTGGAATATTAGCATTACTTGTTGGATTTTCCTTTATAAATCCTAATGTGTCACCAAAGCTTATTCTAATGGCACTATTTTTTCTATTCTCATCTCCTATTGCATCCCACACAATATGTAAGGCGGCACTTAGGAGAAATAAAGCAAAGCTAATATTAGATTCAAATCCTCTTTTAAAGGAGGGAGAAGCAAATGAATAATCTTGCAATATTTATAGCTTTAATTATGTTTTTAGGAGCAGTATGGACAGTTTTGACAGAGGATGTTTTTAAGGCAATTGTTATTTTTGGCATAGTATCCCTTATGTCTTCTGTTATGTTCCTATTAATGCAGGCACCAGATGTTGCTATAACTGAAGCTGCAATTGGTTCAGGTATAACAACAGCATTATTTATATTCACATATAAGAAAATGGAGGAAAGAAAAGATGAAAGATGAAAAGTCTTTGTTTATAAATATAGTTGCTCTTTTGATTCTTTCATTTATGGCCTTTTATATCTATAAGGTTTCAATAGATACAGGAGAAGGAATAAAGATTACTGACAATATTACTCCAAAGATGAGGGTTGCAGATAGATTCTTAAAAAAGAATGTGATAGATGAAAATAGCACCTATAATTTTTCTCAAACTGCAGAAGATACATCTGCAAATATAGTTACATCAATTGTTGTAGATTATAGATTATTTGATACAACATTAGAGGTTATAGTTTTATTTGTAACTATCTTAGGATTTGGCTTTGTTATACCAAAGGATAAAAGAAGAATTATAAAGCCTTCTGTAATTCTTTATAGATGGTCACCAATACTTATGATTTTAATGCTAATGATTGGTGGATATATGTTTATAAATGGACATTTATCACCAGGGGGAGGATTCCCAGCAGGTGCGATTATATCAACAGCAGTATTGATAGGAGTTTTAGCTGGAAGAAAGACTGTAAACCCAAAAACTCTAAAGGTAGTTGAAGCAATAGCAGGTATATCAATATTTGGTATAGGAATAGCATCCTTCTTTATAAAGGGTGTATTCTTCCAAAACTTCTTAACAGGTGACAAAATAGGGGATTTATTTTCAGGTGGTTTAATACCCGTATTTTATGGTCTTATAGCTTTCAAAGTTGCGGCAGAACTATCGAATATTTATTTTGAATTTTATGAGGAGTGTTGATTATGACAAAAATCTTTATATTATCTTCACTTTCCCTTGTGTTTGTTGGTCTCTATGGAGTTTTAACAAGAAAGAACATAGTTAAAATTCTAATAGCATTAAACATAATAGAAACAGGAATCAATATGCTCTTAGTAGCCTTTGGGTATGTTGAGGGAGGAATTACCCCAATACTACAATCAGATTTAAGCATTGCAAATTTGGAGAAAATGGTTGATCCTGTTCCACAGGCATTGGTATTGACATCAATAGTAATAGGCCTTGGAACAACAGCCTTTGCTTTATCGCTTGCAATGAGATACAAAAATACACACAATTCAATTTCAATTAGAGCAACAGATGAAGAGGGGGTAAATGTATGAATAGCATAGTGTTTTTAGTAGTAATCCCTCTAATTGCAGCATTTTTATCCCTTTTCTTAGGAAATTTAAATAAGATTATAATGTATATTGCTACGTTATTTAACTTAATATTTTCGATAGTAGTTTTTATGAGTGGAAAAATTCCATTTAATGTTGCAATAGGAGGTTGGAAGGCACCCTTTGGAATAAACTTTGTTGTAACTAACATTACAATTTATTTTTTACTTCTTGTAAATATAGCAGCCCTAATTTCTATAACAATGGTTAAAGATATAAAGGAATATCAATTCTATTCCTTCTACTTTGTGCTTTTAGCTGCTACAAATGGTATGGTTTTAACTGGTGATATGTTTAACTTCTACCTATTTACAGAGTTATCAACGTTTGCAATTGCAGGACTTGTTGCCTATAAAAGAGACAGATTATCAACAGGTGCAGCACTTAAATTTTTAATTTTATCATCAACAGCTTCATTGTTTAGCCTATCTTCCATTGGGCTTATTTATAAAACCTTAGGAACACTAAATTTTGCTGATATTGCTTTAAAACTTAATAAACTAAACCAAGCATCCTATAATCTAATTTTAATTTTATTTTTAGCAAGTATGCTTGTAGAACTTAAAATATTCCCATTTAACTTATGGGTTGTTAAATCTTATGAGGGTTCAATTACATCAGTAAATATGTTTACACACGGAATGCTTGGAACAGCAGGAATATACGGTGCTATAAGAATTCTTTTAATAGTATTTCCAAATATGTATAACACTAATATTTCAAAGGTATTAATAGTACTTTCAGTATTTACAGTTTTAATAGGCGAAATAGGAGCACTTAAGGAAAAGAATCTTGTAAAGGTACTTGCCTTTTCTTCTATGGCTCAAATGGGAATATTTATGTTTGGTATAGCCTTAGGTAGCTTTGAGTCAATTAAGGGTTCATTATATATAGTAGTTTCAAATTATCTTGCAAAATTAGTAATGTTTATGGTTACAAAGCAATATTTAAAGGCTGTAGATAGTAAAAATTATGTTGATATGAAGGGGCTTGGAAGGAAATATCCAATACTTGCAATTTCATTTACAATAGCAGCCTTAAGCCTTATGGGAATGCCCTTCTTTGCAGGTTTTTGGGGAAAGTTTTCAATAGTTGTAAGTGCACTATCAGTAGATAGATTATCTACTTTAGGTATAGCAATTATATTAATTGCATCAGTTGTTGAGGGAGTCTACTACCTGAGAATTTCACACACATTCTTTGTAGAGAAGGATGTGAACAGTGTGAATATTTCAAGGGTCTACTCAATAATCCCTTTTGCTTTAGCCCTATTAATTTTAGTTGTAGGTATATACCCAAATTCAATTGAACAGATATTATTTAATGTAATTGATGAAATAAAGAATGCACCAGATAAGTATATAAACATAATTTTATCATTGAAGTGAGGTAGAGAATATGATAGAGCTGCTTTTAGTTCCCTTAATTATAACTCTCTCTATAGCATTTTTTATAAAGTATAAACGAGTTACTTGGACGCTGTTTTTAGCTGCTAATGGCTTTATATTATACAAGCTCTATAGTATATATGGAATATGGAGTTTAAGCTATAGCTTCAATACAGGCTATGAATTATTGGGGGCAAAGTTAAACTTAGGAGTTTCCAACAATCCAATAGGATGGTATTTTGCATTTTTTTCTGCTTTGATAACGCTAATTATTTCAATATTTTCAATAGGATTTAATAAAAATTCAAAGAGCAATGTATCGGTTATATGGATGTTAATTATATTTTCAAATTTAGGTATTTTCTTTGCAAAGGATTGGGTAACCTTCTTTATGATGTGGGAACTTATGGGATGGACAAGTTTCTTTGCAATCACAAATGGTAAGGACAAGGCACTTGATGGAGCAAAATATTATCTATCACTATCATTATTTGGTGCTGCATTGCTGTTAATTGCAATATCACTTTTGGGTGCATATACAGGTACCTTTGAAATACTTCCATCAGCCTATGGACTTCTTCAAATAATAAATTCTTCAACAAAATTAGGAATAGCAATCCTTCTGCTATTTTTAACAACTTTTATAATAAAATCAGCCATATTCCCATTTTATATGTGGCCGCAAAAGGTTTATGCAGAAGGACCAGAGGATTATATTACGTTTATGTCCTCTGTAATGATTAAATATGGAATTTACCCAATGGCTATATTTATTGTTCCTGTAGTAGGTAGTGTAAATCTTCCAAAGATATTAAACACAGGTAATGTGCTTCAATATGTAATAGGATACTTAGGAGCAATAAGTGCTGTACTTGGAACATTACTTGCAATATTCCAAACAGATATGAAAAAACTATTTGCATATTCTTCAGTTTCAAATATGGGATATATTTTACTTGGATTTTCCTCAATGACTATAGTTGGATTTGAAGGTTCGCTTTTCCACGTAGTAAACCATATGATTTTAAAGGCGGCAATATTTTTAACACTTGCAGCAGTAATTTTTAGAACTGGAGAAAGTGAAATGCACAAGCTTGGTGGGCTTGTTTACAGAATGCCACTTACATTTATGACATTCCTTCTTGGAATAATAGCCGCAGCAGGCATACCACCACTTAATGGGTTTGGTTCCAAGTGGATGATAATACAGGCCCTTATGTCAAAGAAGATGGTTGTATTTGCAATAGCAATGATATTTGCTTCAACAGGTGCATTTATGTACCTATTTAGGGCTTTAGCATCTATATTTTTAGGACAACTGCCAGATAGATATAAGGATGTAAAGGAAGTACCACTAACTATGGCAGTACCTATGTTTATAATGATGGTTATTATGTTACTTGTTGGTGTAGTACCAGGTGTAGTTATGAAACCTTTAACAACAGCGTTAAAGGCAGTTGGATATAATGTTGATATTGCTTCTTGGACAGTACTTGAGGGAAGCCTAAAGAATGCAACAATTGACCTTAAAATAGTATTCTATATGTTCGTTGCAGGAGTTATAATATCAGGATTAATGTATTTCTTTGGAAATAAATCAGAGACTGTTCCACAAGAAGATAACTATACAGCAGGTGAATATCCAGAGGAATGGGGTGTAGATGCTGATAGATTTAACTATTCATATTCCTTCTATCAACCATTTAAGGAGATGTTTGATCCTCTACTTGAATCTATTTCAATAGACGATTTATATACAAGCATTGGTAGAAATTTTGAATATTTAAGCACTACAATTCAAGGACTATTTAAAAGAGGAGAAGGTGCAGTACTTCTATTTAGTATAGGAGTTCTCCTATTGATATTAGGAGGGTTGATTATATGATGGCAGTATTAAGGGTGTTTTTATTTAGTTTATTTGCAATATTTATAGGACTACTATTTATGGGAATTGGAAGAAAGGTTATTGCAAGAATTCAGTTAAGATATGGCCCACCATTTTATCAAGCCTTTCTTGATGTAGGAAAGTTATTCTCAAGAAAATCTATAACACATAATTTTGTAATGGACTTAGGTATGGTAATGTCACTTGGTGGACTTTTAGCAACAATGTTGTTTGTGCCAATTGCAGGACACGTTGCTGTTAAGACGAGTACAAATTTAATAGTTATTATGTATCTAATGGCGATAGGATATTTAGGAATGGCTATGGCTGTTGCAGCCAGTGGTAACCCAAATGCGACAATTGGGGTATCCCGTGCCCTTACAATGATGCTTGGATATGAAGTTCCATTTTTTACAGTTATGCTTGGGCTTATCATAGTAAATGGTACTTCATCACTTGAACTAATTTCACAATCTCAAGCAGGTTCAATCTTAAATTGGAATATGATAAAGTTTCCGCTTGCCTTTATTGCGGCAGAAATAGCACTTCAGGCAATGATGGGTGAAAAGCCCTTTGATGCAATGATTGCACCTGCTGAAATAGCATCAGGGCCTATGGTTGAATTAAGCGGTAAATACTTAGGTCTTGCCTTTTTAACCCACGCAGTATCAATATTTGTTGAAACTGCAATAATAGTAAATCTATTTATGGGTGGTGCAAGCAATATATTTACATTTGTATTAAAGCAATTTGAGATATATCTTATAACCGTATTTATTGAAGCAGTATTCCCAAGATTTAAAATCGAACAGGCTGTTAAGTTTCTATGGACTGTGCCAATGGGAATAGCTGTACTTCAGCTTATACTTATTCTTCTTAAATAGGAGGTGTTCTATATGCAAGAATTAAAGGTGGAAAAGAAGAGAAGCTGTATAGACAATGTTATAGATTTTTTTAGACAAAGATCAATTTGGATGCTTCATTACTGAACAGGCTGTGGAGCGGTGGAGTTGCCACCAGCAATGACATCCAGGTGGGATGTTGAAAGATTTGGAATAGGGCCTATGGCTACACCAAGACAGGCGGATGTACTTCTTGTAACAGGATATGTTTCTTTAAAGACTTTAAAGAGAATAATAAGAACCTATGAACAAATGCCTGAACCAAAATGGGTGTTGGCCTTTGGTTCTTGTACTGTAAATGGAGGAATCTATTGGGATTCATACAACACAATAACAAACTTAGCAGAGTATATACCAGTTGATATTACTGTATCTGGCTGTATGCCAAGGCCAGAGGCAGTAATGGATGCACTTCAGACATTAATGAAGATGATTCAATCGGGTGAAGCAGGGGCCTATAAAAAGTACAAGGAGAATTATGAATACTATAAAGCAAATCAGGATAGGGTGCTTAAAAAAACAGTACCAATATTAGGACAAACTCCTATAAATGATTTGGAGGGAAAAGATGAAGATGCAAAAGAGTGATATTATAAATATATTGGTGGATAGAGGATATAGTGTTTTTGATTTGTACCATAACCAAATAGCCCTTGCTGTAAAGAAAGAAAATCTATTAAATGACCTTATATTTTTAAGAAGTATAGGATTTGAGCATTTGTCCTTTATTACAGCTGTTGATTTTATTGACGAAGGTGAGTTTGAGGTTGTTTATCATATTTGGTCCTATACACATAAAATTCATATTTTAGTAAAGGTTAGGGTGGATAGAAATAATCCTGTAGTTCCAACAGTAATTAATCTTTGGGAGCAGGCACAATTTTATGAACAAGAGGTTCACGAGTTTTTTGGAATTAAATTTGAAGGAAATAATGATCTATCACCTCTATTCTTAGAAAACTGGGTAGATATACCGCCATTAAGAAAGGATTTTGATACAAGGGAATTTTCAATAAGGCTTTATGATGCAGAAGTAGATGGAGGTGATAGATGATGGATGCACCATCATATACACTAAGCAAAATAGCTGAAAAGGATAATTTAGCAGTATATGATTTATTCTTTGGTCCAAACCACCCAGGTATGCACGGAAATTTTGGATATGTTTTAGAGATGATAGGAACAGAAATAGTTAAGGTAAGACCAAATGCAGGTCATCTTCATAGAGGATTTGAAAAGTTAATGGAGCAAAAGCTTTGGGTACAAAATATAGCTCTTGTTCCAAGAATATGCGTTGTTGACCCTGATCCAAACGAAGTTGCCTACTGTACTGCAATAGAAAAAATTATGGGAGTTGAAATACCAGATAGAGCAAAGTTTATAAGAACAATAACTCTTGAGATGAGCAGGTTAACTTCATTTTTAATGGGAATGGGAGCACTTGGTGCAGCACTTGGGCTTTATACACCAATGTATATAATGATGGCAGATAGAGATTTAGTGCTGGACTTATTTGAATGGTTGACAGGTGCAAGAATTTATCACATATTCAATATTCCAGGTGGTGTAAGAAATGACCTGCCAGATGGATGGGTAGAAAGGTTAAATGAGGTTTTAGACCATCTTGAAAGAAGATTGATTGAATATGATAAGCTTGTGTTTGAAAATCCAATAATCCATAAGAGATTAAAGGGATTAGGATATATATCAAAGGATGAGGCTATAAAGACTGGAATAACAGGGCCAAATCTTAGAGCATCTGGTGCTGCCTTTGATGTCAGGGTTGATGACCCTTATGCGGCATATCCATATCTTGATGTAAAGGTTATAACTCAAGAGGGTGGAGATGCCTTAACTCGTGCAGTTCAAGTTAGATTGGAATTTGAAGAAACAATAAAATTGATAAGACAGGCATTAAATAAAATGCCAGAGGGTGATGTCAGATTAAACTTAGGTAACCTTTCAATGCTAAAGGTTCCAAAGGGTGAAGCATATGCAAAGGTTGAGTCATCAAAAGGTGAGTTTGGATACTATGTTGTGTCAGATGGAGGATTAAAGCCATATAGAGTAGGGGTTAGAGGCCCATCGCTTCCAGCAGGACTTTTATATGCACAAAAACACCTGCCAAAGATGAAGATAGATGATGTAGCAGCGTGGATGGCATCACTTGCAATATGTCCACCTGATATTGATAAATAGGAGGTGCTTCTATGGCATTAGGTGATAAGAGTGTTTATTCTCCACTGACGACGTTAAAAAATTTATTTAGAAAACCTGTTACAATAAAGTATCCAAAACAGATTTTAAGAGTTTTTCCTAAGGAGGGCGTATCTCCTAACTATAGAGGCCTTCATACAAACGATTTAGAAAAATGCGTTGGATGTGGAGCTTGTAAAAGAATTTGTCCCTTTGATGCAATAAAGATGAAGGTAGTAGGTAAGAATGAACAGGGAAGAGATATTAAAAAGCCTGTTGTTGATTATGGTAGATGTAGCTTTTGTGCCTTCTGTGTGGACGTTTGCCCGACAAATTCTCTAAAGATGTCAAGACACTACATCTATAAGATAAAAACAGTAATGTCAATGTCAGCAAAGGAAGAAGTAGAATACGTTAAGGAAAAGTTTAAACTTATGCCAGATGAAAAGTTAGGCGACGATATAGGATACAATACAGGAAAAGTGAAGAAGATACTGGGATAAAAAAGTGCCACCAAGAGCTCTGAAAAAATGATACCTTAAAAATTGTCATCACTATATATAGTATGTTTTTAAAAATGATTTGATTTTTTCGGAGGTCTCCCACCCAGGTGAAATGTGACATTTTCCTATTTATAGTATTAAATTTTGCGACATTCGTACCTATTTTTGATAGGATACGAGAATGTCGCATTTTATTTAGAGTAATATTGTTTGTAACTTTTTGTTATATGTAAGATATATCAATGTTATTATAGACAGTTTTTATAAATAATAAAGTTTTGCATTATTACCTTTAGTATGAATTTACTATTTAAAGTTATAATATTTACTTATAGTTACCCAATATAACTTCATCAATCAGCCATTTTTTATTTATTTTCTTTAAAATTAAATTTATAGGACTATAGGACGTTTTGCAGCCACACCATCTAAAACTATTTCGGAGCTTGTTATTTCGATGATTTCTCCCGTTACCTTATATGTGTATTTATCTATTTTGTTAATGCTTTTTATTTCGATTCTATCAGGCCAAGGACTTGAAGTTAATCTTCCAGGAGCTTTTTTAGGTTCTTTAATCCATTTTTCCAAAAGACGATCAATTACGTAAATACTATAATTATCTTTTATATACTTAATTATTATTTCTTTTGGTGCTAAAAGAGGTACATTTTTTAGTTTACTTCCAAAACCGTCAACAATTTTAACTACTTGGCATATCTCTTGATTATTTATGGTTTCTTTTTGTGAATATGGATTATTAATTAAAGCATTAGGTGTTTTGGCAACTGTATTATACAAAAAGCTGAAGTTAAAAAACTAAAAATAAAAAGTATAACTTTTTTCATATTACCTTCTATTACTTATATTAATATTTGTTTTGGTGTCTGATATAATTAATGATATAATTATTATCTACTCGCTGTAAAAGTAATAAACAATAAAACTGAGGATAAAAATATTTTAATTTTATCAAAAATATCAGAATTTTAATAGTAAATTGCATATATATGATTTTATAGGAGGTAATATAATGAAAGGTAAAACCAATAAAATAGTATATTCATCCTTATTTTTAGCTATAGGTATTGTGTTTCAAGTAATTGGAAGAAACATACCTCAAATTAATCAATTTTTAGTAGGACCTATTATTAATAGTATTTTAATACTTACAGCCTTCATTTGTGGAAGGTGGTGGGGTGTAGGAGTAGGAATATTAACACCACTTTTAGCTTGGTTTGTAGGCCAATTGGCAGCACCATTAGCACCATTTATTCCTTTTATTATGGTGGGGAATTTATTGTTTGTATTAGTATTTTCATTATTTGTAGAAGGAGATATATTTAGAAGGGCTATTGGTATAATATTAGGAGCTTTAGTTAAGTTTGCCTTTTTATCCTTTGCTTCTACAAAGCTTATAAAACTTATTGGTTTGAATTTTCCACCAAAGATAGCAAAAGCTTTAGCTACAAGTATGAGCTTTCCACAGCTAATAACTGCTCTTATAGGTGGTGTTTTAGCTTTATTGATTATTGAATTATTAAAGAGGAGAAGAGTTATTTAAAGAAAGATTAAAAAAGAGTACCTTTTTATAATAGAAGGTACTCTTCTTATTTGGTTATAAATGGATAATGTCACATTTCACCTTGGTGGCACTTATGAAAGCATTTTGTCGTATTCTTGCATTATTTTTTTAAGAATAGAATTTTTTACATTAAAGACTTTATTATCAATTTGGGATATAGGTAGTACCTTTGGTGAAGTTCCTGTTAAAAAGCAGGCATCAAACTCATATATTTGGTTTACCTTTATTTTATTCTCAACAACCTCAAGCCCTAATTTTTCAGCAATCTCCATAACCTTTATTCGTGTAATTCCAACTAAAACATCCTCTTTAGGTGCGGTGTATAATGTATTTCCTTTTATGAAAAATATATTTGAACGACTTCCTTCTGTTATTTCGTCATTATTATTTACAAGGATTGCTTCGTATAAATTATTCTCTTCAAGGTGTTTATTTATTTTTTTACGTAATGCAGAGTTTATAACCTTTGCATTAGGGTTTTCTCTAATAGCCTTAAAAAGTGTTGTTTTAACTCCATATTCATAAGAATCTTTTGCAGGATAGACTGATTTTATAAAAAATAGATATACATCAGGACTATCAAAGTTGTTTACAACAATCTTTACATTGTAATTTTGAATGTTGTTTAGCTTAGCTAATTGTATTATCTGTTGTCTAATTTTCTCTATATCAGCATAATAATCAACATTTAAAAGTTTTGCAGAGTTATTTAACCTTTGTATATGGTCCTCTAAAAATACAGGTTTACCATTGATTAATCTTATAACTTCATATATACTTGGAGATACTTCTTTGTATATGTTATCAAAATTATTTACCTCATATTCCTTTCCATTATGCAAAAAATATTGTAGAACAGCTTCTCCCATTTTAATCACCTCGTAAGATATTTTACACTATTATCATTAATATTGCAAAATAAGTTATTTTTAGGATATGATATATTAAGAAATTTGAAAAAGGAGAGATAAGATGTACGATATAGTAATAACTACGGCATTTGGAATAGAATCAGTTACGGCAAGCGAGCTTAAAGCATTAGGATATAGCGACTACAAGGTGGAAAACGGAAAAGTAACCTTAAAGGGAAAAGATGAAGATATTGCAAAACTAAATATGTATTTAAGAACAGCAGATAGGGTTTACATAAAGCTTAATGAGTTTAAGGCAGAAACCTTTGAAGACCTTTTTCAAGGAACCCTATCAATAAACTTCCCTGATTTTTTACCTAAAAATGCAAAGATGCACGTAATAGGTAAGTCAGTAAAATCAAAGCTATTTAGTGTATCAGACTGCCAGGCAATTGTAAAAAAAGCTGTTGTTGAGGCAATGAAGAGAAAATACAAAACCGATTGGTTTGATGAGGATGGGCCTACATATAAAATAGAGGTTGCAATATTAAAAGATATAGCGACAATAAGCCTTGATACATCAGGTATAGGATTACATAAAAGAGGATATAGAACTATGGCAGGAGAGGCACCATTAAAGGAGACTTTAGCAGCTGCAATGGTACTTTTAAGTAAATGGACTCCTGATAGACAGCTAATTGACCCATTTTGCGGTTCTGGAACAATTTTAATTGAAGCTGCATTAATGGGTAAAAATATTGCACCAGGCTTAAATAGAGGATTTGATGCAGAAAACTGGAATCATATAGACAAAAGGATATGGAAGGAGATTAGAGATAGAGCAAAGAGTGAAATAAATGATTTAGAGTTTAAGTTATTAGGTCAAGATATAGATGGAAAGGTGCTAAAGGTTGCAAGGGAAAATATAAAAAGAGCAGGTGTTGAAGATTTAGTATTTGTACAAAAGCTTCCTATGGAGGAATTAAGTTCAAAGAAGAAATATGGATGTATTATATGTAATCCTCCCTATGGTGAGAGAATAGGAGAGATTAGACAGGTTGAAAAGCTATATAAAAAGATGGGAGAGGTATTTAGTAAATTAGATTCTTGGTCCTATTTTATATTAACAAACCATTTGGATTTTGAAAAATTATTTGGTAAAAAGGCAGATAAAAATAGAAAATTATACAATGGAAAACTGCTTTGCTATTTATATCAATATTTTGGACCACTACCACCAAAAAGAAGAGAAGAGTAAAATTTAATCTTTGTATAACAAATTATAAAAAAAATAAATAAAATAATTTTCGTTATTGAATGTATGAAGTTAAGCTGATATAATATAAATTGCTTTTTTCTAAAACAAAAATTAAGTTATGGAGTGAGTGAAGTGCCTATAAGAATAGCAATTATTGGTGGTCCAAGATGTGGAAAAACAACGCTTATTCAATATCTATATGCTGAAATGAAGATAATGGGACTAAATGTTGGATGTGCAACAGAATATTCAACAGAATATCTTAAGGATAAGGGAATGATTGAACACCTTGCAGAACAATATGGCATCTATCTTGGTCAAGCAAGGCTTGAAAATGAACTTGAAGTGTTTGACTATGCTATAACAGACTATGCTACATTTTTACCTTACATTTATGGAAGGTTTATGCTTGGAAACAAAAAAAGAACAACAAAAGAAATTGAAATCTTAAAGGACCTTTATGCTCTTGCAATTAGGGATCTTCCAAAGTATGATTACATCTTTTTCCTGCCAAGAGAGTTTGGATATGAAAGGGATGGAGTAAGATGGCAGGATGAAGAGACAGCTATAAAGGTAGATGAGGCGGTTAAGCATTTCTTAGATGCTGAAAATGTGCCATATATTACATTAGATGGTTCTACTAAAGAAAGAGCAAAGAAGATTTTTGAAATAATAGGACTAACTAAAAAGAGCAAAGAAGAAAAGGGTGCGTAATTTTTAGTGGCTAACAAAGGTAATATCATACCTTTGTTAGCCACTTTGTTTTATTTAAATCATAAATTTGCATTATAATTTTAAAGTGAATTTTTGTATAATTTTATATAAGGGGGTGAATATATGAAAAAGGTACTTTTTACTTATGATTATGGTAGAGACAAAATGAAAAGGATTGAGGATTTAGGGTATGAAGTCTTAATAAGAGATGAAAATAAAGTAGTTTATGAGAAAAATTTTAAGGATGTTGAGGTTTTGGTATGCTATAACCCTTTTTCTACGTTAGATATAAGCTTAATGGAGAAACTCAAATGGATTCAACTTTCGAGTATTGGAATTGATCAAATTCCAAAGGATATAGTGTCAGCACGAAGGATTATAGTAACCAACAATAAAGGTGGATATAGCATTCCTATGGGAGAATGGATTGTTCTTAAAATACTTGAGATGATAAAAAATAGTAGAGAGTTTTATGAAAAACAAAAGCAGAAAATATGGAAGGTAGATACAAGTATTTTAGAGCTCTTTAATAAGACAGTTGGATTTATAGGTACAGGAACAATAGCACAGGAGGCTGCTAAAAGGTTAAAGGGTTTCGAAGTAAAATTGATTGGTGTAAATACAAATGGAAGGAAATTAGAGTATTTTGATGAGTGTTATAGCTTAAATGAGATAAAAGATGTAGTAAAAAAATGTGACTTTGTTGTTGTATCTGTACCATTAACAAAAGAGACATTTTATCTAATAGATAAAGAATTGATAGAGAATATGAAGGATGGAGTTTATATAGTAAATATTGCAAGGGGAAGTGTTATAAATACTGATGCACTAATTGAGGCTGTAAAAAAGGGAAAGATAAAAAAGGCTGCACTTGATGTTTTTGAAGAAGAACCCCTTACTGTGGAGAGTCCTCTTTGGGATATGGAAAATATAATCATAACACCTCATAATTCCTGGGTTTCAGAAATGAGGAATGAAAGAAGATATAATATAATTTATGAAAATATGAAGAGATATGCAGAAGGACGCGAACTTCTAAACACAGTAGATATTATAAAGGGATACTAAAAATAAACAAAAGGTGCTTTGCACCTTTTGTTTATTTTTGCTATTCAAATATGGTTACAAATCTTATTGAATAAAAATCACACATAACCTTTGCATTTGAAGTAGTTTCCCTTATTACAACATAGCTTACACCAACTTCAAGTAGTATTCCTTCCTTATCAATAAAAAGGTTAGTTCCAATTAAAAAGTCTATCTTTACCTTTTTACCTATTTGTGTTCTTAAGTATGCTTGAGTGAAGTTTATGTTTTTTAGTGTTGGTTCTTCTTCAGGATTTACAGGTTGGAATGTTAGATCCTCTTGTCTGTCATCAACTAATGGACAAGGATAGCGGTAGAAGGTTGGAACAAAATAAACTGGTTCAGCCTCTAAATTTGAATTTTTCTCTTGTATAGGTTCATTAGAATTTTTTTTACTCATAAAAGACCTCCTTATATCAAGTTTTTGCATACAAAGGTGTTGGGTTATAGAAGCAGTGCTGGGCAATTCTTGTTACATATATTCCTGTCTTTGTTTTAGGAAAATAGGTTGCACATACTGCACTAAAGGGGTTGTAGTACCAAAGTGCATTACCTACACCAGATAATTTATTTCCAGATAGTGCCCAATCTGCAATTTGGTAGTGAAAAGCATCAGGACGCATATTGTATATATTTTGTGGATTATATTTTCCGTATACTGTAGTTAATGCACAAGTAAACTGAAAGGGCTGAAGTATGACACGGCGAAGGCTTCCTTGGCAAACTCTAAAATATTCACCATAGCTTACGTGTACTCTATTCATAACAACAGTTGCAACCGCCTTCATACCAATTTCGCCTTCTCCTTCTGCCTCGCATTTTATAAGCCTTGCGAATAATTCTCTATCGGATAATGGCATATAATCACCTCTTAAAATCCTAACTAATACTAATATATTCTAATTAATGAAAAAAAGTGATATTTAGTTTAAAATTACATTGTTAATATTGTGTACAGAATATTGAATATAAAAATTAATTTATTTAAAATAATAATTAAATAAAATGGAAAAGGGGTGGTGGGATGAAAAAAGTCTTTAAAATTAATGCAGTATTTCTTTTGATTATATTGCTGACTACATTGATTTCTAATGTCCCTTCTATTAAAACATTTAGTACTATAAATAACAAAAAGGTTTATGCTGCCAAAATTAGCCCTGTGGGTTTACTAACAAATAAGTATACAACAGTTTTAAATATACAGATGAAAAAAGGGCTCCGATTATAGTATTATCCTCCAATGGATATACTGAAAAAACAACAGATGCTGCATTAAATAGAGCAATAAATACAACAAAAGGTATTAATAATGTTGAAAATATAAGGGTAATAAAACATTATAGGATTAGTAAAAAGAAAAGGGTTTTTGTAGGATATTCATTAAAGATAAATTATAAAAAAGTAAAAAATACATCTATTTCAAATCAAAATAATGGACAAGCTACAATAGATCAACAATCATATTTACAGAGGTTAGATTTTTTCCTTTTAGATAAGGACAAGGAATCAAATAATAAACTTAACTTCGAAATTGCAAAAGCAATATTTGAGGGTAAAAGCACTATATTTATAGATAAATCTCTTTACTCTGGTGATATTAAAATTCTATCGGCTGCTTTAGAGGATGTACTTTACTCATATTCTGATTTTGCATATCTTAGACAAATAAGATATTCTTCTGACTCAAAGGGTACAACAATATATTTTGGATATTCACTGCCTCAACAAGAAATTTTAAAGATGAATTTAGGACTATATGATGTAATAAAAAATACTGCTACAAAAATTGAAACAAAAGTAAATGAGGCAAATACAATTGAGGAAAAAATAAAAATTATTCACGACTATATTGCTTATAATCTAAGCTATGATGTTGAATTTTTAAAGACAGGTGATGAATCTCAATATGCAAGGGATTCCCACGCATACTATGCACTAACAACAAATAAGGCTATATGTGGTGGGTATTCATCGGCCTTTCAAAGATTGGCAAAGTATTTTGGAATAGATTCTATGATAGTAGTTGGTACGGCAGATGGTGAAGGTCACGCTTGGAACAAAGTAAAGGTAGGAGATGCTTGGCTTCACGTGGATGTTACCTTTGACGACCCTATTGTTTATGGTTATTCAAGTAAAAATGTGGTAAGGTATGATTATTTCCTAAAAACAGATGAGGAAATGTCTAAAACTCATAAATGGAATTAGAGTTTGAAAGGCACCAAAGGGTGCCTTTTCTTTTGAGTATTTATTTGGTAACATTAATATATAATTTTGATTGGGGTGATGCTATGAGGATTTACTCTTGGAATGTTAATGGACTTAGAGCAATTGCTCAAAAGAATTTTTTTGAATGGATAAGGGAAGAAAATCCAGATATTTTATGTATACAGGAAACAAAACTACAAGAAAATCAGCTAAAGGATGAATTAAAAAACATTGAAGGATATTTTTCATATTTTAGCTTTGCAGATAAAAAAGGATATAGTGGTGTTGCTACATATACAAAGATTCAACCTAACGAGGTTAAATATGGTATAGGAATTGAAGAGTTCGATAAAGAGGGCAGAATAGTTATAACAGAGTTTAATGAGTTTACTCTTTTAAATATATATTTTCCTAATGGGCAGATGAGTGATGAGAGGCTGGATTATAAATTAAGATTTTATGATGCAATATTAGATTATTGTAATAGTGAAGTTAAAAATGGCAAAAGACTTATAATATGTGGTGATTATAATACTGCCCACAGGGAGATTGACCTTAAGAATCCAAAGGCAAATGAGAAGTATTCAGGTTTTTTGCCCATTGAGAGAGCTTGGATAGATAAGTTTATTGAAAATGGGTATATAGATACATTTAGATATTTTTATCCTGAAAAGGTTGAATATACGTGGTGGAGCTATAAATTTAAAGCAAGAGAAAAGAATATAGGATGGAGGATTGATTATCATTTTGTTTCAAAGAATTTTATAGATAAAGTAAAGGATGTAAAAATATTAACTGATGTGATGGGGTCAGACCATTGTCCTATTATGATAGAGGTTGAAGGAGAGTAAAGAGTGCCTTTTGGCACTCTTTTTTGTATAAAAGCTGCAATTTTGGGGAATAATTTATAAGGAATTTTGATATAAGGGTGATGATATGATTATAGGAATCCCAAATGGACTTTTGAATATAAAATATCGTGATGCAATACAGGAATTTTTAAACACTATTGGATTTACAACAGTTGTAAGTCCTAAAACTAATAAGGAAATACTTGACCTTGGAGTATTAAACTGCGTAGACGAGGCTTGTTTGCCTGTTAAGATATTTCACGGCCACGTTGAATATTTAAGGGATAGGTGCGATATTGTTTTAGTCCCAAGAATAATGAAATTAAATAAAAATGAGTTTATATGTCCTAAATTTTGTGGTTTACCTGAGATGGTTAAGTACTCACTTGATATTAAAAACATAATTTGCCCCACAATAACAGCTTACAATGAAAAGACTTTAAGAAATTCTCTATACAACTTTTCGAAAACCTTTAGAGTTGATAAAGAAAAATTTAAAAGGGCATATAAGGGTTTTAAGAGCAATATATACAAATATACCAAAACAAGCATATCTAATCCCAATATAAGAGTACTGTTACTTGGACATTCGTATTTAATCTATGATGATTTTGTGAATATGAATTTGGTAAAAAAGTTACATCAAAATGGAGTAGAAGTTTTTACAGAGGATAATATAGAGCCCTATGACTATACCTATAGATTGATTAAAAAGCCTTTTTGGACTTTTTTAAGAAACACATACAACTGTGCAATTTCTCTTGTTGAAACAGGAAAAATAGATGGAATTATATATATATCCTCCTTTGGGTGTGGTATAGATTCCTTTTCAATAGACTTGATTAAAAAGGATATAGGTAGTTTTCCATATCTTGTACTAAAGATTGATGAGCATACAGGGGAAGCAGGTATCGATACACGAATAGAAGCATTTATTGATTTATTAAAGAGGAGGGCAAAAAATGAATATAACATTTCCTCACTTGGGTAATACATATATTGCAGCTAAGGTACTATTTGATGCACTTGATGTTGAATATACAATTCCCCCAATCTCTACTAAAAAGACATTAGAAATAGGATGTCTACATTCTCCTGATGATGTTTGCCTTCCCTTTAAGATAATGATTGGGAATTATATAGAAAGTATAGAAAAGGGTGCAGATACAGTTCTTATAACAGGAAGCTGTGGGCCCTGTAGATTTGGAGAATATTGTGAACTCCAAAAGAAGGTGCTTATGTCCTTAGGAAGGCAGATAAATTTTATTGTAATAGATGAGCCATCAAAAATAGGAATAAAAGAGTTTTTAAATAGATTAAGTAGTGTTGCAAAGGATAGCGGACTTTCAACCTATAAGAAGATAAAGGCTCTAAATATAGCCTTAAAGGCAATCAATTTAATAGATGAAATAGAAAAAGAATGTAGGTTTTTTGCTGGTTATGAAAAAAATAAAGGTGAATTTTCAAAACTTTTAAAGGATGTAAAAAAAGAAGCAATAGAAGCAAAGGGAGCAGAAGGTACTTTAAAGGTATTAGAAAATTATAAAGACAAAGTGGATAGGATAGAAATAGATAACTTTAAAACACCAATAAAAATAGGCATTATTGGCGAAATATATACAATAATTGACTCACTATCCAATTTATACATAGAGGATATTCTTATGAGTTTAGGTGTATCAACAAAAAGAACCCTTTATCCAAGCTGGTGGGTTAAAAATACTGTATTATCATCACTTAAAATTAATAGAAGCCCTATATATAAAGAGGCAAAGCATTATTTAGGAATGTGTATAGGTGGACACGCACAGGAGTGTGTAGGAGAAGCAATGCTAAACTATAAAATGGGATTTGATGGTCTTATACAAATTTTCCCCGTTGGATGTATGCCGGAGATTGTGTCTAAGGCGATACTACCTGATATAGAGAAAAGATACAATATACCAATTCTTTCTTTAGTAGTAGATGAAATGACGGGAGAAGCTGGTTATTATACAAGAATTGAAGCCTTTTTGGATTTGATAGAGGGGAGGAAAAGGATGTGTATTTAGGAATAGATGTAGGTTCTGTGAGTACAGATATAGTTGTACTTGATGAAGATTTAAAATTAGTACATAAACTTTATTTAAGAACAAAGGGAAGGCCAATCAAGGTAATTCAAGAGGGACTTTTAATTTTAAGTGAATTTTATAAAGACAGTGACATAAAGGCAGTTGGAACAACAGGAAGTGGGAGATACTTAGCAAAGGTTTTAGTAGGTGGAGATATTGCGAAAAATGAAATTACATCCCACGCAGTTGCAGCAGTCAATTTAGACAAAGAGGTAAGAACAATAATAGAAATTGGAGGACAGGATAGTAAAATAATAACTATTGAAAATGGTGTAGTTACTGATTTTGCTATGAATACTGTTTGTGCAGCAGGTACAGGTTCCTTTTTGGATAGGCAGGCAGAGAGGCTTGAAATACCGATTGAAAAGTTTGGAGAGTATGCTCTAAAGTCCCAAAATCCCGTTAGAATAGCAGGAAGATGTGCTGTATTTGCTGAATCAGATATGATACATAAACAGCAGTTAGGATACGATGTTTCTGATATAATAGCAGGGCTTTGTAGTGCACTTGCAAGAAATTTTATAAGCAATGTAGCAAAGGGAAAAAATATTAAGCCAAAAGTTTTCTTCCAAGGTGGGGTTGCAGCAAATATAGGTATGAAAAAGGCCTTTGAGGAACTCTTAAATATAGAGGTTTTTGTACCAGAATATTATGATGTTATGGGAGCAATAGGTGCAGCAATTTTGGCGAAGGAACAAATTGAGTTAAATGGGAGAACGAACTTTAGAGGGTTTGGAATTCATAATACTATTATTATGCCAAATACGTTTAAGTGCAACGGATGTTCAAATATGTGCGAAGTCGTAGAATTAAAAGAAGGAGAATTTAAAATTGGTTATTTTGGAGATAAATGTGGAAGATGGAGTAGAGTTGCGGTATAATTAAAGAGGGTATGATAAAATGAAAAGAATTACAGAAATAGATTTATTTAGATTTACAGCAATTTTACTTATGGTCATTTTTCACATAGTCTATGATTTAAATGAATTTATGGGTATAGATATTAACTATGAAGTTGGGTTTTGGTATTATATAGGAAAAGTTTCGGGATTGCTTTTTATAATAGTAGCTGGTATAAGTAGTAATTTAGGTAAAAGTCCAATTAAAAAAGCCTTAAAACTTTATATATTTGCATCAATTATAACAATTATTTCCTTTATCTTTTTTAAAGAAGAGTATATAAGGTTTGGTATATTACATTTTTTAGCTACTATGACTTTGCTTTCAGTTGTTTTAAACAAGTTAAATACTTATTGGCTAATATTAATTCAATTAATAGCCTATTTTCTATATAGAATTACTCAGAGTATAAAGATAACAAACCCTTTTTTAATCCCCTTTGGGTTTACATATTATGGATTTGTATCGGTGGATTATTATCCTATTTTCCCATACATCATCTACTACATACTTGGAATATTTATTTTTAGATTAGTATATAAAAGAGGAAATAGAATTTTACCCTTTGAAGTTAAATCTAAATGTATTGAATTTATAAGCAGAAGGTCTCTTGAAATATATTTGCTTCATCAACCCCTTATCTTGGTAATTTTATATTCTATAAAATTATTACAAAAATTAACTTTTTTAGCCTAAATTTAATTGTTTAATAGAGCTGCACTCTCCAAAAAATAAATTCAGAAATAACAAACAGGAGGTGCAGCTCTATGTATTTAAAACCTATTGAACCCTTTAGAGAAATTGAAAGACTGAGAAGACAAATGGATAGTCTATTTTCCTTTGAAGATTTTGAAAGACCAAGGATAGATGTAATTGAAACTGAAAATGAAGTTAAGGTTAAGGCAGAAATACCTGGCATATCAAAGGATGATTTAGACATTGTTGTTTATGATGAAGAGGTAAGAATTTCTGGAGAGTTTAAAAAGTCAGATGAGTATAAGGATGAAAATTTAAGAAGAGTTGAAAGATATTATGGTAGTTTCTCAAGAGTGGTGCCTCTTCCAGCAGAGGTAAAGGCAGAGGAGGCAAGAGCAGAATATAAGGATGGAATACTAACCTTAACTATACCTAAATCAGATAGACAAATAAGTAGGGGTAAAAGAATAAAGCTGCAGTGAGGATAATCCTCACTGTTTTTTGACACTGAAATTTTTAATCCTTTAAATATTATGATAATATGATATAATTAAATAAAATAATAGAAAATAATTATTTATTACAAAAATGAATAGACGGAGGTGTAGTATGAGGGTTAAAATAAAAGATGAGGTTTTAAAGGAACTAAAGGATGAACTTCAAAAAAGAGGAAAAACTGCTGTTAGAATATCATTAGAGGGCTTTGGCTGAGGAGGCCCAAGATTTGGAGTTGTTCTGGATGAACAACGTGAAAATGATGATGTATTTGAGTATGAAGGAGTAAAGTTTGTTGCTGATAATGAGTTCGCATTCCTTATAAATGATTTTGAAATAAACAAGGATTATAGAGGATTTAGAATTGGTGGAAGAAGCTATTGTTAAGGGGTTGAAGTTCAACCCCTTTAAATTTGGAGGTGGTATTATGGTTAATAGTAATTGTAAAAAATGCATATATTTTAAAGAGGGAAAATGTAATGGTGAAGATGTAAGTTGCATTTGTAAGTTTTGCCCAAGGAATTTAAGTATATGCATAACAACAAGATGGTGTAGAGAGACTGAATCACCAGTGACCTTTGAGGATTAAAACCTATCAGTTTATTTTAAATCCCCTTTTAATATATCAAAATATTTAAAATTATGATATAATTTTATCAAAAGGTATAAAGGGGGATTTTATGAACAAGAATTATAGATTACATTATTTATTTATTTTCATATTTTTGAGCTTTATTGTATTTGGAATTGTAAACGATGGATTAATGAATGTAGTTTATGGTTTAGGAAGGATTATAAAGGAGCCAGACATACTAATAACAGACTACTTTGAAGTAGGTGGAATAGGTGCAACCTTTGTTAATGCTGGTTTGATTGGTATAATAAATACTTCAATTTTTCTAATCTTAAAGACTAAGGCAAACGGTGCAATAACAGCTGCTATTTGGACAAGTGTTGGATTTGCTATGTTTGGTAAAAATATAGTAAATATTTGGCCAATTATGTTTGGTGTATGGCTATATTCAAAATACAAAAGGGAGAGCTTTTTAAACTATGCACTTATTGCAATATTTTCAACAAACCTTTCACCAACTCTTATTCAGTTTAGAGGTCTTGAAATAGTTCATTCTTATTTTAGTATGATACTTGGCATATTGATATCTATATTTATTGGTTTTATTTTTCCACCTCTTGCGGCATATTGTTTAAAATTTCATCAGGGCTATTGCTTATACAATACTGGTCTTACCGCAGGATTTATAGCTACGATATTAGTTAGTAATGTAAGAGCCTTTGGTGGAGACATACCCAAAAGGCTACTATGGTATAATAATAGAGATGTAGGTGTAGAATTTATACTTCTATTTACTTTCTTAATTATGATTTTATATTCTATTAAGATTGGTGGTAAAATAAAAGTTGATGAATTAAAGGAATTAAACAAGACTTCAGGAAAACTTGTTACAGATTTTACAGTATTATATGGAGAAGACGTAGCACTTTTAAATATGGGAATTATGGGGATTGTGTATATGGCCTTTACATTATTAATTAGTAATTTAAATGGGCCAATAATAGGAGGTTTATTTACAATAGTTGGATTTTCTGCTCTGGGAAAGCATTTAAATAATACATTACCAGTTGTATTAGGTGCAGCAATATCTTCATACTTAAATGTACACAGTTTAACTTCCCCAGCTGTTTTACTGGCAATGCTTTTCTGTACCACATTAGCACCTATTTCAGGGGAATTTGGACCAATATGGGGTATGGTTGCAGGATTCTTACACGTTTCAATGGCATTGAGTGTAGGCTACCTTCACGCAGGACTTAATCTTTACAATAATGGTTTTGCAGGTGGGCTTGTTGCGATGTTTTTAATTCCATTAATAAGTGCCTATCGTGAAAGGAGAAATGTATAAAAATGTTGAGTAAAGAGAGAAGTAAAGTTTTAAAGATTATGGATGAACTTAACAAATACTTTATAGAGAATACAGATACTTGCCATATAACATCTACATTGGATTTTAATAAAGAGACTAAAATAAGATTTAGAGTGCATCTTAAGGATAAAGAAGAGATAGAAAGAGTAAAGCAGAAACTTGAAAAGATATTTTCAGTTCAAAGATACAGAGAAGTTGAGGAACTTTATTGGAATTTAACTGGGGATTCATATACATCAGATGAAACTAACTTAGTTGGGATGATGGTTGATGAATTTTCTATAGAAGTAGAAGATAATGTTTTAATACTTAATTTAATTAGGAGGTAGTAATTTGAAGGGGGCTATTATCTATTTTTCAGGTACAGGTAATACTGAGTTTGTTGCTAAATTATTCAAAATGGCATTTGAAGAAAAAGGATATGAAATGGATTTAATAGAGGTTACTAAGCAAATAAAATTCAAAGATGATTATTCTATTTTGGTATTTGGAAGTTGTATTCATTCAGAAGTTTTTCCAGATGTTTATATGAGATGGGTAAATAAAAACATAATAAATGGAAATAGCAGAAGGTGTATTGTATTTTCTACCCAAGCAGCTAAATCAGCGTCAGGTGCAAATATATTATCAGATATATTAAAAAAGAGAGGATTTAATGTTAGTATTATAGAACATATTGTAATGCCTAACAATTTTTATGTGGTTGCATTTGGTAAAGATAATAAAGAAGAAGTAAAACAAAAGACTAAAAAAGCTGAAGAGTTGGTGTATGAAATAGTAGACTCTTTTCTAAAAGATATAAAAAAAATCAAAGAAGTATCAGAGATTAGAAAAAGATATGGGAATTTAGCCTACAGCTTTTTTAAAAAATATGCTAAAACTTGGGCGATGAAAAAAATCAGTGTAGATTATGATTTGTGCGTTAAATGTTTGAAATGTGTAAATAATTGTCCAACAAAAAACATAAATTTTAAAGATGAAATAGAATTCCAAGATAAATGCATTTGTTGTCAGAGATGTATACATCAGTGCCCCGTAAATGCTTTTAAATATAAAGGCAAACATTTTGAACAATATAAAATATAAAGAGGTGTTATTATGAAGGGGTGTTTGGTTGGCTATTTTGATGATAAAAATAGGGGAATGGCAGATGTTATTTCGAAGGTTTTAGGGCCTTCTATATGTATAAATTTAAAGAAAGAGCAAGGAATTGACTTTGACTTAATAAATTTTTGTGTATTTATTTTAGATAGTGAAGAAGAATGCGTTTTAAAATTCTTTATAGAGAATTTAAGTGCTATTAAACAAAAACATAAGTGCTTTTTAATTATTGGTGAAAATGAACTCTTAGTTCCGATAAGGCAACTATTTAAAGATATAGATAAAGAGATATTAGTAGATGAACAAAGTATAGAAATAATATGCAAAGTAGCAAAAGAGTTAAAAACACTAAGGGACAAATTAGTTATAAAAGAGATGCCAACAGAAAAACTAAAATTTTTTGTTGAGGAATATCTTAATAGCAATACAACTTGTACTTTAACAACCTGTGGAATAGAAGTTAGGGCAACTCCAATTGAATACACCTATAAAGATGGATATTTATATTTCTTAACAGAGGGTGGAGAAAAGTTTGCTAATATTTATTTGAATAACAGAGTATCTGTTGCAATATATGATAAATACCAAGGTATGAATAAACTCTTTGGTATGCAAATTGAGGGTGAAGTCTCTTTTGTTGAGTTTGCTTCAAATGAATATAAAAAAATTGTTGATTTAAAGGGATATAAGTTTGAAAATATAGTAAACCTACCGTTTAAGCTTAATATGATTAAAGTTAAAATAAATAAAGTTGAATTTTTAAATTCAAAATTTAAACAGATGGGATATGATGTAAAACAAATATTTTATTTTTAGGTGATAAAATGAGTAGATTGATATGTATAAAATATGAGGATAAAGAGGGGATACAATTATCGGTAGAGCAGGTTGAGGCCTTAAAGGATGGAGGAATAAAGGGAGCATATAAAAAGGGAAAAGAGGTTTTAGACTGTGTGATTTATTTTGATGAAAAAATAAACCCAAAGGGATTATGCAGCAGACGCTTTAAATATAATCTGTTGTTTGATGAAGTGGTAAACCTAAATAAAGGACAGAATTTTAAAATAGGAGATATAGAGTTTGTAGTTTTAAGGAATAAAGAGTGCTTTTCTGAATGTGAACTTGTGAAACAAAAATCCTATTGTCCTTTAAGAAATTCTGTTTTTATAAGGGCTTTAGAAAATGGAGTTATTAAAGTAGGAGATGAAATAAAGAAGTAAATATGGGCCAAAGGCCCATATTTACTTCTTTGCTAATTTGTTATAGATTAGGATAAGTCCAGAGATACCTACAAGTGCATAGATTACTCTTGATAATACAGCTTCTGCACCACCAAAGATTGCAGCAACGAGGTCAAATCCGAAGAATCCAACAAGTCCCCAGTTGATTGCACCAATAAGTACAAGAACGAAGGCAACCTTGTAGAGCTTATTCATAATAGGACCTCCTAATATTACTTACAATATAATTATATTTAATGTATAATATAAATATTACTAAACATATAATTTTTTAGGAGGTGGAGACTTTGAAAAGGATAATAAATTTAATAGTCTTTATATTATTGGCTTTTGGGCTTTTGACTGTATATAAAAACATAGAGAAAAATAATGGATTAAACATAGAGGCAATAAACAAACTTTCAGATATTAAATTAGAAGATGTAAAAAAGATTGTAAAATCAGAAAATCTTGATTTATCAAAGATTGATGAGGATAAACAGGAAAGTATTCTATCAATTATAAAAGGTTTTGACCTAATAGACTTTAACAGCTTAAATAAGTTTATAGAACAGGGGAAGAATTTAACAGGTTCAGCAAAACAGCTCTATACAGATATAATATACAATAAATACAAGAAAAACCCTGATTCCTTTATGAAGGAGATTTTAAAGCTTGATTCTGATGATATGACAAAGCTTCTCAAAACCTTTGCAGATAAGTATTTAGAAAAGCCAAAGATAGTTGATGACTTAGAAAAATTATTAAAGGATGATAGTATAAGTGATAGTGATAAGAAAAAAATACAGGAGACAATAAAACAACTCAAAAGAGATTGACTCAAACTAAAAAATATGGTACTATAATAAAAACCTTTAAAAACAGTCCAGAGAGGCTGGGAAGGTTGAGAAAGTCAATGGGTGTATTATGCCTTCCCGCAGGGGAAGGCTTTTTTATACCTTTAAATTAGCCCCGTGAGGCTAAAAAGGAGGAGATAGTATGTTAAAGGGAAGACATTTAATTGACCCTATGGATTTTACAACTTCTGAGCTTGATGAAATCTTTTCACTGGCAGAAAAGATAATTGAGGACGAAGGCAGATTTAAGGATGCTTGCAGAGGGAAACTATTGGCAACTCTTTTTTATGAACCAAGTACAAGGACAAGATTTAGTTTTGAGGCAGCGATGCTTAGACTCGGTGGAAGCGTTATAGGCTTTTCAGAACCTAACTCATCTTCAGTTGCAAAGGGAGAAAGCATAAGAGACACAATTAGAACCATCTCTTGTTATGCAGATATTGCAGTTATGAGGCATCCTAAAGAGGGGGCACCAAAACTTGCTTCAATGTATTCATCTATCCCTGTTATAAATGCAGGTGATGGTGGGCATCAACATCCAACTCAAACATTAACAGATCTATTAACAATAAAATGTCTAAAGGGCCAATTTTCAAATCTTACAATTGGTCTTTGCGGAGATTTGAAATTTGGTAGAACAGTTCATTCCTTAATTAAGGCCACGTCAAGATATGAAAATAATAGGTTCATATTAATATCCCCCAAGGAACTTAGAGTACCAGATTATATACGAAAAGAGGTATTAGATAAAAATAATATTGAGTATGTTGAAGTTGAGAGATTAGAGGATGTAATAGGAGAACTTGACATACTCTATATGACACGTATTCAGAGGGAGAGATTTTTCAACGAGGAAGAATATTTAAGGCTTAAGGATAGCTATATACTTGATATGGATAAGGTAAATAGAGCAAAGGAAGATATGATTATAATGCATCCACTCCCAAGGGTAAATGAAATAGACTATGAGGTAGATGAAGATAAAAGGGCCTGCTACTTTAAACAGGCAAAGTATGGAATGTACGTTAGAATGGCACTTATTATGAAACTTTTGGGGGTGGAAGAAAATGCTTAATATAGATAGCATTAAAAATGGAATTGTAATTGACCATATTAAAGCTGGTCTTGGAATACACATATTTAAATATTTAGGGCTTGATAGGGCAGATTATAATGTTGCACTTATTAAAAATGCAGAGAGCAATAAGCTTGGAAGAAAGGATATTATAAAAATAGAAAACATAATTGATTTAAACTATGAGGTTTTAGGTTTGATAGACTCAAATATAACAATAAACATAATAGAGGATGAAGTTATAACAAAGAAGATAAAGCTTAATCTTCCTGAAGAGGTTGTTAATATCATAAAATGTAAGAACCCAAGGTGTGTAACCTCCATTGAGCCTAATATAAAACATATATTCTACCTTGTCGATAAGCAAAGGGGAGAATATAGATGTTTATATTGTGATGAGGCTTATTCAAATATGGAGGTGTAGTATGAATATTTTAATTAAAAATGTTAGGGTTGTAGATTTAAATAAAGATGAAATATCAGATGTTTATATAGAAAATGGAGTAATTAAGGAAGTTAGAACAAATGTTGAGAAGGACTGTAAAGTTGTTGATGGGAAGGGCCTTGTGCTTCTTCCCTCCTTTGTGGATATGCACTGCCACTTTAGAGATCCTGGGTTTATCTATAAAGAGGATATATTAACAGGCAGTTTAGCTGCTGTAAAAGGAGGATATACAGGGGTAAACTTAATGGGAAACACAAACCCACCCTGCTCAAATAGTAGTATTTTAGAATACGTCATATCAAAATCTAAGGAAGTAAATCTAATTGATATACATCAAACTGTTACGATTACAAGAAATATGGAAGGCAAAGATGTGTCACATCTTGATGAATTAAGATTCCCAACAAGGTTTATATCAGATGACGGTAGGGGAGTATTAAGAAGTAAGGTTATGCTGGATGCTATGATGAAGGCAAAGAAGATGGGCATAACTGTAATTTCCCACGCAGAGGATGAGGAAATTTCAAAGATAGATACGAGGCTATCAGAAAACATAATGACCATTAGAGACATATCCCTTGCTAAGTTTACAGGGACACCTCTCCATATTGCCCACGTCAGTACTAAGGAATCAATAAATGAGATAATAAGGGCAAAGGAGGAGGGAGTAAATGTGACCTGTGAGGTTACTCCCCACCATATAGCATTATTTGATAATGATTACAAGGTTAATCCTCCAATTAGAGAAAAGGAGGATGTAGATAGATTAATATATGCTATAAAGAATGAATATGTCGATGTAATTGCAACTGACCACGCACCACACACAAGGGCGGACAAAGAAAAAGGAGCACCAGGTATTTCAGGCCTTGAGACTGCCTTTTCAGTTTGCTACACATATCTTGTTAAAGGAGGACACATTGATTTAAAAAAATTAAGCAGGCTTATGTCTAAAAATCCTGCAAAACTTATGGGATTTAATAAGGGGCAAATAGATGCAGGATTTGATGGAGATGTTGTTCTGGTGGATTTAAATAAAAAATGTAGGGTGGATTCTAAAGGATTTGTTTCAAAGGGCAAAAATACACCCTTTGATGGTATGGAACTGTTTGGAGAAGTTGTAATGACAATAAAGGCAGGCAGGATTGTTTATAAAAGAGGTGATGAGGATGATAATAGATAAGTTATATAGATTCGTAGAAGAAAGAGGCCCTGTGTGTGTAGGACTTGATACTTCAATCAATTATATACCAGAAGAATTTCTGAAAAAACATAAGGATGAGTATAGTGCCATATTTGAATTCAACAGAAGTATAATTGATGCAACTTATGATATAGCTGCCTGCTATAAGGTGCAGATAGCATACTACGAGGCACTTGGAGTGGAGGGACTTAAGGTTTATAAAGAAACACTAAAAAATATAAAGGAAAAGGGACTAATTGCAATATGTGACATAAAAAGAAGCGATATATCAAGTACAGCAAAAATGTATGCAAAGGCACACTTTGAGGGGGACTTTGAGGGAGATTTTATAACGCTAAATCCCTATATGGGATTAGACAGCGTAGAAGAATATTTAAATTATGTAAAGGAGAAGGAAAAGGGGATATTTTTACTTCTTAAAACATCCAATAAAGGTTCAAATGATATACAGATGATGAAGCTTGAGGATGGAAAAAGAATATATGAGCATGTAGGAGATTTGTTTAATAAAGTAGCTGAAGGATATAAAGGTGAGTGTGGGTACAGCAGTATAGGCTTTGTTGTTGGGTGTACAGATACAAAGGAGGCAGCTAACATAAGAGAAAGATATAAAGATAGTTTCTTTTTAATACCAGGTTATGGTGCACAGGGAGGAACATCCGAGAATGTAAGAAGGCTTATAAAGGGGAAAAATGGTGGAGTTGTAAATTCCTCGAGGGGAATACTCCTTGCTTATAAGAAATATGGAGATGATTTTGATGTAGCTGCAAGAAAAGAAGTATTAAGAATGAGGGAGGAGATTTTAAATGGAATATAAAGAGGTTTTAGTCTATTCAAATGTAAAGGTTCAGGATGATATATATGTTTTAAGTTTGGAGATAGATGATGATGTAAGGGCAGGACAATTTTATATGCTTAAGGCTTGGGAGGATGAGCCTATACTTGCAAGGCCTATAAGCGTTCATAGTAGTGAAAATGGTATAGTAAAGTTTGCTTATCAGGTAAAGGGAAGAGGTACAAAAATATTAAGTAGTTTAAAGGCGGAAGATAAAGTATATGTATTAGGGCCAGTTGGAAATGGGCTTTATACTGAAAAGTTTAAAGGTAAAATAGCACTTATATCTGGTGGAATAGGAATTGCACCGATGCTTCAGATTGCAAAGGGGTTAGATGGAGAGGTTGACCTTTATGCAGGATTTAATAAAAGTCCTTATCTAATAGATGAATTTAAAAAATATTGCAATAATATATATATTGCATCAGAAAAGGATACAGGATACTACAATGGATTTATAACAGAAATATTTAATCCCTTTGAATATAATGCAGTAATTTGTTGTGGCCCAGAGGCTATGATGAAGAGGGTTGTTGATATGTGTAAAACTTATGCAACACCTGTATATGTGCTTATGGAAAATAAGATGGCTTGTGGTGTGGGTGCCTGCCTTGGATGTACCTGCAACACAAAGGAAGGCAAAAAAAGAGTGTGTGTAGATGGACCAGTATTTAAAGGAACGGATGTGGTTTTCAGTGCTTAATGTTAAAATTTGTGGAGTTGATTTTAAAAACCCTGTGCTTGTGGCATCAGGAACCTTTGGATTTGGAGTTGAATACGATGGAATAATTGATGTAACAAGGATTGGTGGACTTATAACAAAGGGGCTAACATTAAACAAAAAGGAAGGAAACGAAGGTGTAAGGATACACGAGGTAAGGGGAGGGATGTTAAACAGCATAGGACTACAAAACCCTGGTATAGATGAGTTTATAGAAAAACATCTTCAAAGGATGAAGGAGTTTAAAGTACCTATAATTGCAAACTTAGGCGGATCCTCCATAGAGGATTATGTAAAGGGAGGAGAAAAATTAGATAAAACAGAAATTGATATGATTGAATTAAACATATCCTGTCCAAATGTAAAAGAAGGTGGTATGAACTTTGGAATAAAATCAAGTGTAGCAAAAGAGGTTGTAAATAGGGTAAGAGAGGTAACAAAAAAGCCTCTTATGGTTAAGTTATCTCCCAATGCAGAGGACATTATTGATATGGCTGTAAAGTGTGTAGAGGCAGGTGCTGATGCCATATCATTGGTAAATACCTTTAAGGGGATGGCGGTAGATATATATAAAAGAAAGCCGGTATTTAACAATATATTTGCTGGTTATTCAGGCCCTGCCATAAAGCCAATTGCACTACGAATGGTATATGAGGTTTCTAAGGCAGTTGATGTTCCGGTTTGTGGGCTTGGTGGAATTGTTGACTATAAGGATGCAATTGAATTTATAATGGCAGGTGCACACCTAATACAAATAGGTACAGCAAACTTTATAAACCCAAGAGCAAGCATTGAAATAATAGAAGGAATTGAAAAATTTATGATAGAGCAAAATATAAAGTCTTTAGATGAAATAAGAGGAATAATATAGGAGGGGTATTATGATAAATATATTTAAAGAGACAGGAGCAATATTAGAGGGACATTTTTTACTATCATCAGGAAGGCACAGCAATAGATATATGCAGTGTGCAAAGGTACTTATGTATCCAGATAAGGCAGAGAAGGTTGTAAAGGAGGTTGTTGAAAAAATAAAGTGTTTAGATATAGATGTTGTAGTAGGTCCTGCAATGGGGGGAATTATAGTTGCCTATGAAATAGGAAGGCAGATAAATAAAAGGGCAATTTTTACAGAAAGAGAAGATGGTATAATGAAGCTAAGAAGGGGATTTGAAATTAAAAAGGGGGAAAGGGTACTTATTGCAGAGGATGTTGTAACAACAGGAAAATCATCCCTTGAGGTTGCAGAGGTTGTGAAGGAATGCGAAGGAGAAGTTGTTGGAATAGCCTGTCTTGTTGATAGAACAGTAGGGGATGTAGGATACCCTGTGTATAGTGCATTAAAGATAGAATTAGAAACCTTTGAATCAGATAATTGTCCGCTATGTAAAGAAGGAATACCATATATAAAATTAGGAAGTAGGAAATAGTGCCACCAAGAGCTCCGAAAAAATGATACCTCAAAAATTGTCGCCACTATATATAGCGTACAAATGATAATTTGTGCTACTATATATAGTATGCTTTTAAAAATAATTTGATTTTTTCGGAGGTCTCCCACCAAAGTGAAATGTGACATTATCCAATAATAGGAATTGTTTTGAAAATCTACAACATATTCAACAAATATTAATTAAAAATAAAAAATTGATTTATATTTGAATCAGATATAAAACAAAAATTAATGCAAATAAAAATGTTGGGTATATCCCAACATTTTTTATCTCTATTAAGTATTTCCACGTTATTAACTGAAGGCAAGGAAAGTTCAATGCTTGTATATTTTATTGGTTGATTTAGTTTTGTATTTATTAATAAATTAATTAAAATCCATAATACACTTGCATAAATTGGCTTATTATATTGGTAATTAGTTATATACTAAGCAATTTATGAAAAATGTCACATTTCACCTGGGTGCCACTCTTGTTCTCCTGGAGTTAAAAGGTATGCATAAAAAGTCCAGAGGGAGGCAACCCCAATTATTATGTATGCAACCTTTGTATAGTAAGTTCCATATCCTCCTAAGATAGTAGCAAGTGGGTCGTATCCAAGAAATGCAGCAAGTCCGAGGTTAGCACCTCCTATAACCACAGCAATAAGAGATAACAAATCAATTGTGTGTCTATCCATAAAAATCCTCCTAATCAGCTATAAATTCCTATAATATTATAATAACCATAAAGTTGGTTTAATATGTTGATTAACATATAAAGTCGAATACAAAAATATTTAGAAATTGTAAAAGAAAAATATTATAAATCTTATTGCATAATTATAAAATAAATAGTATAATCTTAAATGTTCAGTTTAGTATGCTAAAATATTAAATTGAGAAGGTGCCAATTTATTTTCGCCTTATTTGTAAAGTTATATCGAACTTTAAATTATTAAGAATATTTTAAATATTCTTGAATTTTAAAATTTGTAATGCTAAAATTAAAGAAAAACAAAAATTGAAAGGATGGGGGTTAAATTATGTCAAATGTACCAAGAAGGCCTGCTGTTTGGGAGGCATTAATACCAGTTGTAGCACTTGTTGTATTTTTATCAGTTACAATTATTAAATTTAAGGGAAGTCCACACATCCCACTAATATTTGCAGCACTTGTTGCAGCACTAATGGCAGTTAAGGTTGGCTATAAATGGGAGGACATAGAAAAAGGAATTATAGATACTATTTCAATGTCAATGCAGGCAATTATTATACTTATGATAATTGGAACAGTAATAGGTGCTTGGATTTTATCAGGTACCGTTCCAGCTATGATATACTATGGTTTAAAGATTTTATCCCCTGGAGTATTCCTTGTTGCAACTTGCATAATTTGCTGTATAGTTTCTCTTGCAACAGGTAGTTCTTGGACAACAGCAGGTACAGTAGGTATAGCACTTCTTGGGGTAGGACAAGGACTTGGAATTCCACTACCAATGGTTGCGGGTGCAATTATATCTGGTGCATATTTTGGAGATAAGATATCACCACTATCAGATACAACAAACCTTGCACCAGCAATGGCAGGTTCAACACTATTTGATCACGTAAGACATATGTTATATACAACAGGGCCAAGTTTGCTAATATCACTTGTTTTATATGGAATTTTAGGTGTAAAATATGCAGGAAAGTCCCTTGATTATGAAAAGATAAACCAAATACTTAATGTATTATCAAGCCAATTTTCAATTAGCATATGGCTACTTATTCCACCTATTGTAGTTATAATAATGGTTGTAAAGAAGATTCCAGCAATACCAGGACTATTTATGGGAACTTTACTTGGTGCAATTTTTGCAGCAATATTCCAGCATCAATCAATTGGTACAATTGTTAATGTATTAAATGATGGATATGTATCTGAAACAGGATTTGAAATAGTAGATTCACTGCTCTCACGTGGTGGTTTGCAGAGTATGATGTATACAGTTTCACTTATTCTTTGTGCTATGACCTTTGGAGGTATAATGGAAAAGGCAGGATTCCTTGAGAGACTTGCAGAGGGATTACTTTCCTTCTCAGACAGCACAGGTTCCCTTGTTTTAGTTACAATATTATCCTGTATATTTACTAACATTGTAGCAGGTGACCAGTACCTATCAATCGTTGTTCCTGGAAGAATGTATAAGAATGCCTTTGATAGAAAGGGACTTCATCCAAAGAATCTATCAAGATGTTTAGAGGATGCAGGTACACTATCATCACCACTTATACCTTGGAACACTTGCGGAGCTTTTATGTTTAGTACATTAGGAGTGCATCCATTTGCATACCTTCCATTTGCCTTTTTAAACTTAATTAATCCACTTGTATCACTATTCTATGGATTTACAGGAATAACTATGGAGAAGGTTGATAGTGTAAAAACTGAGACTGTAACAGTATAATAAATTAGACCACAGGAATTTATATAAATGAATCCTGTGGTCCTTTATTTTTTGTTTTAAATGTGCCACAATATAATTAGGTGATGTGTATGTTTGATGATTTTCAACTAAATGATGATAAACCATATTATCTTCAGGTGAAGGACTATCTTAAAGAGATAATCCTAAAGGGAATGATACAGGCGGATACAAGGCTTCCATCCACAAGGGAGCTTTCAAAGATGTTAAAGGTTTCAAGAAATACAATAATTGAGGCATATAATTACTTAGAGGATGAGGGATTTATATATCAAAAAAAGGCAAAGGGATATTTTGTGTCTAAAATACAAAACACACAAAAAACAGTCTTTAACATTGAATGGAGAGAAAAATTAACAAAATTAGCTACTTTGGCGGATAAGATAGATATAACAAAAAGTGAACCAAAGTGGGAAAAGGGTATGATTTCTTTTAAAAGTATTTCCCCAGACCCGAACCTATTTGATGTTGATGAACTTAAAAGAGCCTTTTTAAATAGAATTTCCCTTGAGGAGGGTAAAATACTAAACTATGGTTATGCAAGGGGATATAAACCTCTGATAGATGAAATAAAAAAGTATTTAAAGCTAAAAGGTATAAATCTAAAGGGAAAGGATGTTATAATTACAAATGGCTATACGGAGGCACTAAATTTAGTATTAAGTGCTGTTTGTAATGATAAGGATGAAATACTTTGTGAAAATCCAACCCACAATACAGCCATTAATGCAATGAGGCTAAAAGGACTGAATTTAATTCCAGTTGATATGGAGGAATGGGGGTTAAACCTTGAAGTTCTTGAGGATAGGATAAATAATAACAATCCAAAGCTTTTTTATTTGACTCCATCGTATCACAATCCAACTGGAGTTGTTTTTTCACCAGAGAATAGGATTAAAATACTTGAAATTGCAAAAAAATATAAACTTCCAATATTAGAGGATGGATTTAATGAGGAATTAAGATACTATAGTTCTCATATATTGCCTCTTGCAGCACTTGATGATGGTAATAGCATTATATATATAAGCAGTTTTTCAAAGGTGCTATTTCCTGGTCTAAGGATAGGTTGGATTTTAGCAGATGAGGTTTTGATAGATTATATTGAAAGTTTAAAGAGGAGTCTTAATATACACACTTCCTTTTTAGATCAAGCCATTTTATTTGAGTATCTAAATGGTGGAAATTTAGAAAAATATATAAATAAAGTAAAAAGGATATATAGAGATAAGTTTGAATGGGCACTTGAATGTGTGAAAAAATATATACCACATAAAAAAATATTAGGTGAAGGAGGGCTTCATCTGTTTTTAGAGTTAAATAGTGCATCAGCAAGGGATGTATTGAAGGAGTGTCTAAAGCAGGGGGTTATATTTACACCAGGAGAAGTGTTTTATATAGATGGTAAGGGAAAAAATACATTAAGACTGGGCATATCAAGGGTTACAAATGAAGAAATAGAGAGAGGCTTTAAAATAATAGGAGATGTAGTAAAGAAATTGGAGGGATTAAAATGAAAATTGGAGTAATAATGGGTGGAATATCTTCAGAAAGAGAAATATCACTAAAAACAGGAATGGAAATAGCAAACAATCTTGATAAAACAAAGTATGAGGTTGTACCAATACAAATAGATAAAAAAGAGGAACTAATTGAAAAGGTTAAGGGAATTGATTTTGCCTTTATTGCACTTCACGGACACTTTGGAGAGGATGGAACAGTACAGGGTGTGCTTGAAACCTTGAATATCCCTTATTCTGGATGTGGAGTGCTATCAAGTGCAATATGTATGGATAAGGATATGACAAAGAGAATATTAAGGTTTGGAGGGTTAAATACAGCAGATTGGATTATTGCAAAGAGTATTGACTTTGATATGGAAAAGATAAAAGAGATGGGATATCCTCTTGTTGTAAAACCAAATTCAGGAGGGTCAAGTGTTGCAACTACAATAGTTAACAATGAAGATGATCTTAAGGAAGCAGTCAGAGAAGCTCTAAAATATGATACAGAAGTTATGATAGAGGAATATATTAAGGGAGACGAGATAACCTGTCCAATACTTGATGGTAAGATGCTTCCTATACTTGCAATAAAACCAAAATCTGCCTTCTTTGACTATACTTCAAAATATGCCGACGGTGGAGCTGATGAATTTGTTGTTGAGTTTGAAAAGGAGCTTCAGGAAAAGATAGAATATATGGCAGTTAAGACCTATGAACTATTAAAGTGTAGGGTATATGCAAGAGTAGATATGATAATAAAAGAGGGTATTCCTTATATATTAGAGGTTAATACTCTTCCAGGTATGACTAAAAACAGCCTTTTCCCAAAGAGTGCAAAGGCAGCAGGAATAAGCTTTTCACAGCTTTTAGATACTATTATTGAAAGGTCATTGCAAAAATAAGTAAACAAAAGGTGTTTGGCACCTTTTGTTTACTTATTTTCTTTTATAAACCCCTCATCTGTGTTATACTAAAATTGAGGTGATATTATGAATGTTTTTGAAATTATATCAAACACTAACATAGACTACAAAGAGAAAAAACACCTTTTAGCACAGGCAGCAGAAAATACATTAAGCTATGTAAACTTAAGTGTAAAAACTGAAAAGCATTTAAAGAAGGGAATACTTTGTGATATTTTTGAAGGACACGCTCCCTATAGACCAAGATATATACTTCCAGATTATGAGAAGTATATAGAAAAGGGAAGTGAGTATTTAGGAATAGACCCACCAAAGGATATGTATGAGGCAGTCAATGCACTTATGATAATATATCAGTATGTTCCATCTATAACAGGATATCCTGTTTATGTTGGACAGCTTGATTATATACTTGAAAAATTTATTGATACAGTTTTTGAAAAAGAAGCGAGAAATCTAATAAAGATGCTTCTTATAAATATAGAAAAGACACTTCCAGATGCCTTTGTTCATATGAATATAGGTCCAAAGGAAACAAGATCAGGAAGAATTATATTAGATATAGAAAGAGAGCTTAAAAAGGCGGTTCCAAACATTTCTCTTAAATATTGTAAGGATGAAACATCTCCAGATTTTGCAAAATTTGCAGCAGAGGTTGCTCTTGAAATAGGTAAACCATATTTTGTAAACCATAAAGAAATTAAGAATATATTAGGTGAAAACTATGGAGTTGCAAGCTGCTACAATACACTTAAAATAGGTGGCGGCAGCTATACATTGGTAAGATTAAATTTAAAAAAGGCAGCACAGGAGGCAAAGGACTACAAGGATTTTATGGATAATGTTCTTCCAAATGTAGTGGATTCCCTATGTGAAGTAATAAATGCAAGGGCAAAGTTTATAGTTGAAGAGGCAAAATTCTTTGAAACCTCCTTTCTTGCAAGAGAGGGGCTTATAGACATAAATAACTTTACCTCTATGGCAGGTGTTTTTGGCCTATATGAATGTATAGAGGTTTTAACAGGCCTTAAGCTTGGTCACGATGAAGAGGCAACAAAATATGGAGAAGAAATCTTAGAGAAGATAAAGGAAGTAATAGATAGCATTGAAGGATATGGATGTTTTGGAACTTTTGGGAAAATAGGACTTCATGCACAATCGGGAATAGATTCTGATATAGATGTTACAGCAGGAGTTAGAATAAAAATAGGTAATGAACCAAGTATATATGATCAAGTAAAAACTGAAGGAAGGCTGCATAGGCATTTTAATACAGGTGTTAGCGACATATATATATTTGATAAGACAGCAAAGAAAAATATAGATGGTGTTATTAAAATAATAGATGCAGCAATGAAGAGCGGTATAAAGGTTTTTGCACTAAATACAAGTGATTCAGAGCTAATAAGAATAACAGGATATTTGGTAAAGAGAAGCGATGTTGAAAAATATAATCGTGGTCAAGTACTTCGAGAGGATACTGTAAAGCTTGGTGCGGAGAGCATAAAGAACAACAAAACATTAGATAGAAGGGTTAGAGAAATCGAATGAAGGGATTTGTAAATAGAATTATAGAAAATAGCTTTATTGATGGACCAGGTAATAGAATGGCCATATTTATGCAGGGATGTAATATGGCCTGTCTCTATTGCCACAATCCCGAGACCCAAAGGATGTGTACTTTATGTCAAAAATGTTTAAAGGTCTGCAGTACAGGGGCTTTAAGTATAGAGGAGGGCAGAATAAAATACGATACAAAAAGGTGTATAGGCTGCGATAAATGTTTAGAGGTGTGTTTAAACTTTTCATCTCCTAAATATTTTGAAATTGAATCTGATGAGCTTGTGAAACTTATACTAAAAAACGAAATATTTTTAGATGGCATAACCTTCTCAGGCGGTGAATGTACACTTCAAACAGATTTTATAGTTGATGTAGTAAAAAGGGTAAAGAAAAATAGCAACCTTACAGCCTTTATAGATACTAATGGACTTATAAGTGAGGAGAATTTATATAAGCTAATATCCTGTGTTGATGGTTTTATGCTTGATGTTAAGGCAGTTGATAATGACATACACAGAACTCTTACAGCAGTTTCCAATGAATCTGTATTAAAAAATTTAAACATACTTGCCAAAACAGAACTTTTATATGAAGTGAGGTATGTTTTGGTTGAGGGATATAACGATAGCATAGAACAGATAAAAAAGTTAGCAGAACTTCTAAAGGAGTTAAATGATTATACCCGATTGGTTTTAATACCCTTTAGACCTCTTGGGGTTAAAACCCATTTTAGGAATATGCCACCCTTTAATAGAGAAAAATATGATATAATATTTGAGGAAGTTTACAAAATACTAAAAGAAAGACTAATAAAAAAGGACTGATGAGGATGAAGACAAGAGGTTTTATATATGCAGTAATTTCGGCTGTACTTTTTGGTTCAGCCGGTATTTTTGTTAAAGAGGGTTATAGCAGCAACTTTTCACCAGTTGATCTTTTAATGCTACAATATATAATTGCTGGAGTTATTTTATTTCTAATATGCTTGATTAGATATAGAGATTCTCTTAAATTAACTAAAACAATGTTTAAAAAATTATTTATACAGGGTGCTATATTTAATACACTTATGACGGTGTTTTTTTATACATCCTTCAAATATTTAACAGCAGCAGAGGCGACTCTTCTTCTTTATACTTATCCTTCTATGGTTGCTATTTATACTTCTTTATTCAAAAAAAGTAGAATTGGATATAAGAAAGTAGTTTCTATTTTATTTTCGTTTGTAGGCAGTGTACTTGTTTTAAATCTTTTCAACATAGAATTAACAAGAGGTATATACAAAGGGATAATTTATGGACTTTTATCGGCAGTATTTTATTCAGCTATGAACATTTATGCAGAGGAGATTGTAGAAGATGTAAATGAGCTGATTATAACCTTCTATACGACAATGTTTTCACTAATAGTCCTGTTTATTTTTAATTATAAATTTATACTAAAGCTATCCTATGTTGATTTTGTTTCAATAAAAAATGCACTAAATTTAGCACTGTTTTGTGAGATAATACCTCTAACACTTTTATATTCAGCAATAAAGCATATAGGACCAGTTAGTACATCCATTATAAGCACCTTTGAGATTCCTTCATCTGCAATACTTGGTGCTGTATTCTTAGGCGAAATTCTATCGCCTATACAGATATTTGGCATTCTAATCGTAGTGTTAAGTATAATATACCTAAAAAAGAGTTAAAAATAAAGGATAAGTCGAAGGGGGAGCAATGACTTATCCTTTATTTTTAGAAATTTAGTATATCTATTGTAACACCTTTAAAAGTATCAATAACCCTATCAGCATCGCCTAAAATTTCAGGTGAACCAACACCAATAACCTTCATATTTGCACGTCTTGCAGCTTCAATTCCAGCAACTGCATCTTCAAATACACAGCATTCCTCTGGTTTTAATTTGAGTTCTTCAGCAGCCTTTAAAAACACTTCTGGATCTGGCTTTGCATTTGTAACCTTTGTCCCATCAATAACAGCATCAAAATATGGTAAAAGATTTATATTTTTAAGTATTGTCATTGCATTTTTGCTAACTGAACCTAAAGAAATTTTTATCCCTTTTTCTCTAAGTTCTGTTAAAAAAGCCTTAACTCCATCTAATATTTCGCTCTCATCCATTTTTGATATGTATTCTACATACCAACCATTTTTCTTTTCAGCAAGCTTAAGTTTTGTTTCTTCATCAAATTTTTTATTTCCTATTTCAAGTAGTATCTCAAGGGATTTCATTCTACTAACTCCCTTTAATCTTTCATTGTCTTCTTCTGTAAATTCAAATCCAAGTTCATTTGCAAGTCTCTTCCAGGCAAGATAGTGATATTTTGCTGTATCAACAATTACTCCATCTAAATCAAATATACATCCTCTAATCATTATTCTTATCCTCCTTTATACAGTCTAATATAATTATAACAAAAACGTTTTTGAAAACAAAGTATATTTTAAACAAAAATAATTTTGTATTTTGCTTAAATAAGCGTTTATTTTTGAAAAATTAATACATAACATTAAATTTCTAATATTATTCATGTAGTATAAAGTAGAAAAAAAGAGAAAAATGGAGTTTAAAAAGTCTAAAAATTTTTTCAAAAAAGTATTGAAAACGTTTTTGGTATAATATATAATTAAAATTAGCAAAAACGATTTCGAAACAGGAGGAAAAATATGCATAGGGTATGGAATGTTGAAATAAACGAGTATAATTCAACTCAGAATAGAAAGTACGAAACAATTTTTACTTTAGCAAACGGATATAGAGGTTTAAGAGGAGCAATAGAGTTTTCTAAAATAGGTGAGAGAGGAAATTTTATTGCTGGTGTTTTTGATAAAAATACTGCTCAGGTTACGGAAATAGTAAATTGCCAAGACCCTCTAATTTTTAATATTTATGTAGATGGGGAGATAATTGATATAGATAGCACAAACCTTTTGGATTTTAATAGAAGTCTTGATATGAAAAACGGAATTTTATATTCAAATTATAAGGTAGAACTTAAGAGTGGAAGAATAGTAGAAATAAAAACAGAAAGATTTGTAAGTAGAAGTAATGTTCACAGGTGGGCTGCAAAATACAGCATAAAGCCTGTAAACTTTAAGGCAAAAATGTTTATTGAAAATATAATTGATGGAACAGTAGTAAATAGTACATTAGATCCAGCAAATCTTACAAAGCATTTTGAAGTTTTAGATGCAGAGGATTTTAAGCCAGGCATAGCACTAAAAACAAGAACCTTTGACAACAAAATAGAGATAGTTGAGGCCACAGCAGTTTTATCGGAGGATGAAAATGGCAATATATTCAAATCAAGAAAATACACAAAACTTGGAGAAAAGGTAAGGGAACTTTATGAGTTTTTCGTTGAAGAAGGCAAAGAATATACAGTCTTTAAGTATGGTATTACTTATACTTCAAGGGATACGAAAAAAGAGCTTTTTGAAGTAGCACAAAGGGAGTTAAGAGATTTTATAAACATAGGATATGAAGCTGAAAAAGAAGCACATTCTAATGTATGGCAAAGATTGTGGGATGGTATGGATGTAAAGATAAAGGGTGATGACACAGCTCAAATAGGAATTAGATTTAATTTATTTCAGCTTGCATCATCTGCCTACCCTGATGATCCAAGGGTAAGTATAGCAGCAAAGGCTCTACACGGTGAAGGATATAAAGGACACGTATTTTGGGATACTGAAATTTTTATGCTTCCATTCTTCGTTTATACAAACCCTGAAGTTGCAAAGTCTTTATTAATGTATAGATACAATACATTAGATGGTGCAAGAAGAAATGCACAATTAAATGGGTTTAAGGGAGCTCAGTTCCCTTGGGAATCTGCAGATGATGGTACAGAGGTTACTCCAAAGTGGGGAGTTGACTACGATGGAAATCCGGTTAGAATATGGACAGGTGATGAGGAATATCATATAAACTCAGATATAGCCTTTGGTATATGGGAATACTTTAGAGCAACTAAGGATGAGGAGTTTTTAATAAATTATGGAACTGAAATACTTCTTGATACAGCGAAGTTCTGGAATAGTAGATTAGAATATAATAAGGCTGAAGATAGATATGAGATAAATAGAGTAATAGGCCCAGATGAGTTCCACGAACATGTGAACAATAATGTATATACAAATTATCTTGCAAAGTGGAATATGAAAAAGGCATTAGAGGTAAAAGAGTGGCTAAAGGAGAAGGATAGAATAAAATATGAAACACTCTGCAACCAATTAGGTATTTCAGAAGTAGACTTTAAGGAATGGGAAGAAAAACTCAATAAAATATATATTCCAATGGCTAAGGATGGAAAACTCATTGAACAATTTGAAGGGTATTTTGATTTAGTAGATATTGAAATAACAGAACACGATGAAAATGGAATGCCTGTATGGCCAGATTTAAAAGGGCATAAGCTTCACGATACACAGCTTATAAAACAACCAGATGTAGTTATGCTAATGCTTGTTCTTGGTGAAGAATTTGATTTAGAGTCAAAGAAAATAAACTATGAATACTACGAGAAAAGAACAATGCACAAGTCATCACTTAGTCCATCTATGTATTCAATAATGGGGCTTACGGTGGGTGACACGCAAAATTCATATAAGTATTTCCTAAAAACAATATTAACAGATCTTGAGGATAACCAAGGAAATGCTGGACACGGTCTTCACGCTGCCTCAACTGGTGGTTCTTGGCAAAGTGCAGTTTTTGGATTTGGAGGATTTAGTGTTGATGAAAATGAAATTCCAAACTTTAACCCTTGGATACCAGAGGTTTGGGATGAATTCACATATACAATAAATTGGAGAGGTTCAAAGGTTGAGGTTACTGTAGATAGGAAAAATGTAAGCATTTATTCACAAAAGGATATAGATGTAAAGGTGTATGGTAAAGATTACAGTATAGCAGCAAATGAAAAATTAGTGGTCGCAAGATAAAGTAGTAACAGTAGAACTTGAAGGGTGCTTGCAGAAGTAATATCATTAATATAAAAAGAATTTAAGGGGTGTAATTATGGAAAATAAGGTTGTTACTATAAAGGATGTTGCAAAAAAAGCTGGTGTTTCTGTAAGCACTGTTTCAAGGGCCTTTAATAATTACAGTGATATAAACCCGGAAACAAGGGAGCTTATCTTAAAAGTTGCTGATGAATTAGGTTATAAGCCTAATATTATTGCAAGAAGTTTAAGCTCTAATAAGAGCTTTAGACTTGGTATGTTGGTAGAGGACTATGACTTAGTTGGAATGTTAAATCCTCTTGTCTTTGAAATATTAATGAGTTTTAAAAACACAGCCACAAAATTAGGTTATGAAACAGTGCTTTTATCAACAACATCCGATATACAAAAAAATGAAAAGCTTTCAAAATTGTTTTCGGATAAACAGTTAGATGGAATGTTTATTATGGGACTTAAAATGACGGATGAATATTATAGAGAACTTTCAAAGATAGATAGTCCCTGTGTACTTTATGATATAAATATAAACAACCCTAATGTAGGATGTGTTGGTGTAGATAATACAAGAGGAGCATTTTTGGCAGTTGAGTATTTACTTAAAAATGGACATAAAAAGATAGGTTTTATAAATGGACATAAGGATGCCTATGTAAGCTATGAAAGGCTTGATGGATATTACCTTGCCCATAATAGATATGCAATAAATGTAGATAATACTCTAATTGAATATGCAGATTTTACAGATAAGGGTGCAGAGGAAGCGGTAGAAAAATTAATAAATAGGCATAGGGATTTAACAGCAATATTCTGTGCAAGCGATATTATGGCAATAGGTGCTCTAAATAGGCTAAATGATTTAGGATATACAGTTCCAGATGATATTTCTATAATAGGTTTTGATGGAATATATCTATCCCAATGTGTTTCACCTAAACTTACAACAATAAAGCAGGATACACTGAAAATAGGTGAAGCAGCTGCAAATTTACTATTCAATTTAATTCAAGGACAGCGTATAGGACGAGTTGTTATAGAACCTGAACTTGTGGAGAGGGAATCAGTTAAAACAGTTTAATACTGCATTTGCAGTAAAAATAAATAATAAAAGATAGAGGGGGAAAATCTATGAAATTCAAACGCTTTGTAGCGACAGCTACTGCACTTTTAATTGCCACTTCATTATTTGTAGGATGTGGTAAAAAGGAAGAACAAACTACAGAACAGCCAAAGGAAGAAAAAGTTACAATTACACTTGGCTGCTGGGGTTCATCACCTGCAGAAACTCAGCTTCTTGATGACCAAATTAAAAAGTTTGAGGAAACACATCCAAACATTAAGATTGAAAAGCAGGTTATAACTGGAGATTACAATCAAGCATTGCAAGCAAAGATTGCATCAAAGACTGAACCAGATGTTTACTATCTTGATGTATTCCAGGCACCAGCTTACATATCAAAGGGAGTTGTAGAACCACTTGATAGCTACCTTGATATGGATGATGTTAAGGATTTTGAAGAATTCCTAATTGAAGGTTTCAAGAAGGATGGAAAGATTTACGGTCTTCCAAAGGACTTTAACTCACTTGCAATCTTCTACAATAAAGATATGTTTGAAAAGGCGGGCGTTAAGGAACCAACTACTTGGGCAGAACTTGAAGAAGCTGCAAAGAAGCTAACTAAAGATGGAGTATATGGAATGTCTTTAAGTGCTGATGCAGCAAGATTTATACCATTTATGCTTCAAGCTGGTGGAAAGATAAATGAAGGAGATGCAGTTGCATTTAATACTCAAGAGGCTGCAAAGGGATTAGACTTCTACTTCTCATTAATAAAGAAGGGCTATGCAAAGCAACCAAAGGATCTTGGCGAAGGATGGAATGGAGATGCTCTTGCACATAAAAAGGTTGCTATGGTTATAGAAGGTGGATGGATGATTCCATTTATGAAGGATGCAGGTCCAGATGTTAAGTATGGTATAACTAAACTTCCAAAGGGAGATAAGGAAGGAAACCTTGCCTTTACTGTTGCTTATGCAATGAGTGTTAATTCAAAGCACAAGAAGGAAGCTGCAGAAGTTATAAAGTTCTTAACAGGAAAAGAAGCACTAAAGATGGTTGCAGAAAGTGGTCTTGCAATTCCATCAAGAAAGTCAATGGAACAACTATATACAGAAAAATATCCAGAAAGAACACCTCTTGTTGAAGGAACAAAGGGTGCACAAGTATTCCAATTTGGTGCTAATACAACTAAGATTATGGATGCTTTAAATAAGGCTGGTGAAAAGCTATTATTTAACAAAGTAAATGATGGCAAGGCTGCATTAGATGAAGCTGCCAAGGAAGTAGGACAATAATATTAAGGAAGCACCTTGAGTGCTTCCTTTTTTAAAGGAGGTAGTTTATGAGCTCAAAAAGAGGCACCTTAACAAGAATTAAAACGAGGGAAAAGATAGATGGTTGGCTCTTTGTTCTACCATTTGTTATAAGTACATTGGTTTTCTTTGCAGGCCCCTTAGTGGTTGCATTTATTTTAAGTTTTAAGGAGTATTCCTTTCTTGATCAAAATACTATATGGCAGGCAAAATGGGTTGGATTTGATAACTATTTAAATGCTCTAAAGGATCCAGTTTTTAAGAAGGCTCTTTTAAATACCACTTTATATTCTTTAGGTGTTGTTCCTATTCAGCTTATTATAGCACTTATTTTAGCTTTAATTGTTGATTCAGATATAAAGGGAAAAACCTTCTTTAGAGTGGCTTATTATATACCTACAGTAACATCTACTGTTGCTGTTTCGGTTATGTTTATGTTTATTTTTAAAACAGATGGACTATTAAATAAATTTTTAAAGTTATTTGGAGTTCCACCATATAACTGGTTTGGTGATGTTAGATTGGCACTTCCATCTATAATGGGAATGGCCATCTGGTCTTCTGTTGGTCTTTATATGATTATATTCCTTGCAGGGCTTCAGGATATTCCACATTCCTTATATGAGGCTGCCTGGATAGATGGTGCAAATAAATGGCAACAGTTTTGGTATGTAACTTTACCGCTTTTAAGACCTACCTTTTTCTTTAATTTAGTAGTTTCACTTATTGGTACCTTCCAAGTGTTTGACCAAGCCTATGTTGTATCAGGAGGTAATGGAGGGCCACTAAATGCAACAATGACTGTTGTTTTATATCTATATAGAACAGGATTTAGAGATTTTAAGATGGGATATGCCTGTGCAATAGCATTTATATTATTTGCAATAATATTTGCACTAACGCTTGTTCAAAAGAAGTTATTTGGAGAAGAGACTCAATATCAATAGGGTGGTGAAATGATGGGCAAGAGGATTTTAAGAGTCCTATTTTATTTATTGGTAATAGGTTATGCAGTAGTTTCTATAGGTCCATTTTTATGGAGTATTTTAACTTCATTAAAGCCTACAAGTGAAATTAATAATTTAGCAATTGACTTTAGTAAACTTAGCTTTAAAAATTATGTATTCTTGTGGAAAAAGTTTCCGTTTGCACGCTGGATGTTAAACAGCATATTTGTAGCTCTTGTTGTAACCTTTGGCAACCTACTTTTTAACTCAATGGCAGGTTATGCACTTGCAAGAATAGATTTTCCAGGTAAAAAAGCTCTTTTTCTTGCGATACTTGCCTTTATGATGGTTCCTGGACAAGTTGTTATGGTACCAACATTTATTCTTTTAACTAAGCTTGGATGGGTAAACACTTATAAGGGACTAACTATACCATTTTTAACAAGCCTGTTTGGAATATTTTTAATGAGGCAGTTCTTTTTATCAATACCAAAATCCCTTGAGGAGTCTGCTATGATTGATGGCTTGAGTAGATTTGGTATATTCTTTAGAATAGTTCTTCCCCTTGCAAGACCAGCACTTACAACGCAGTTTATTTTGATGTTTACAGGTAATTGGAATAGTTTCCTATGGCCAAGTTTACTTGCCACAAGCGATAGTAAATATACATTACCTGTTGGGCTTAATTCCTTTTATGGACAATATTTTCAATTCTGGGATCAGGTACTTGCTGGAGTTATGATTCTTTCAGTACCATCAATAATTATTTTCTTAATATTCCAAAAGAACTTTATAAAGGGAATTGCAACAACAGGAATGAAGGAATAACAAAAGCATATTATAATAATATATCAAAATTTAGGAGGTCAGAATGTCTAATTTCAGAATAAGCTTTTAGACAGAAGAACAAGTAATGCTATGGAAAGGAAAGCTGTATATATTGTGACGAAATAGAAAAGGAAGTAAATTTAAATAAGAGGGTAGTTATTGAGAATGAGTATTTTGTTGTATTGTGTCCCTATGCATCAATTTATCAATACCAAACACAGATACTGCCTAAAAGGCACGTAAGTTCTTTATTTAGTTTGACGGAAGATGAAATTAGAGGTTTGGCATATACTATAAAGGATTTATTTGAGCGATACAATAGAAATTTAGGTGATATAGCATATAATATGTATTTTCACTGTATTAATAGGGAAGTTAAGGAGTATCACCTTCATATAGATATTTGTCCAAGAACTAATATCCACGCTGGATTTGAAATATCAACAGGAGCTATAATAAATAGTGTGTATCCAGAAGATGCAGCAGAAGTTTTAAGGGATAAAGAAGTAAACAAAGGCTGAGATATGCCATTTGTTTACTTCTTTTATATATTTTTTTATATTTATTCTCGGAATTATTTTATTTTTCTTAAAATTATAGTAAAATAAATATAAAATACTACAAAAAGAGGGTGTGGCTATGATTATTTATGCAGTTTCAGATTCAATAGGGGAAACAGCTGACCAAGTGGCAAGAGCTACAGCCAGTCAGTTTGATTATGATATAAAAATAAAGCGAGTACCCTATCTTACAACCTATGATGATGTAAAATCCTTTATAGAAACAATAGAGGATACAAAGGAGGCACTGATAATATCAACCATTGTTATGGCTGACATTAGAGACTTTTTAACAAGCTTAGCTGTTGAAAAGGGAATACACATTGTAAATATTTTAGGACCTTGTATTGCAACTACAGCAAGAATAATAAATCAAATGCCTATATTTAAGCCTGGTGCTGTTAGAAAGCTTGATAATGACTATTTTAGAAAGATTGAAGCTATGGAATTTGCAATAGCTTATGACGATAGTAAAGATGATAGAGGGATAAAGAACGCAGATGTTGTACTGCTTGGGCTTTCAAGAACTTCAAAAACTCCTCTTTGCGTATATCTTGCAAACAAAGGTATTAAGGCAGCAAACGTTCCCTTAGTACCAGAAGTACAGTTACCAAATGAACTATTTGAGATAGATAGGAATAAAATAATTGGGCTTACAATAGACCCTATGGAGCTAATTGAAATAAGAAAGAACAGAATACATAGATTAGGTGGAAGTTTAAGTCAAATAGAATATGCAACAGTAGAGAGAATATTGCTGGAATATGAATATGCAGAGAAGGTTATGAAAAGACTAAGATGTAAAGTAATAGATGTAACTAAAAAAGCAATAGAGGATACTGCTGCAATAATAATGGAGCATATTGGTTGGCAAGAATAAAAAATAATGTAGAATAATATTGTAAATATGTAGAATGATGTAGCATAATGCGAAAAATAATATAGCAATATGCTATTAATTATGTTATAATATATATGCTAAAATTTAAACAATAAGGAGATGATTAAATGAAGGTTCTTGCTATTTCTTGTAGTCCAAGGGTTGGTGGTAACTGCGATAAAATAATAGACACAATATTAAATGGTATACTAAATGGTCAAAGTGATGTAGTGGTTGACAAGTATAAATTATCAACAATGAACATAAACGGTTGTAAGGCCTGTTATTCCTGTAAGAAGGGAAACGGATGTATACAAAAGGATGATATGCAGCTTTTGTATGGAAAACTAAATGAAGCAGACCTTATAATTTTTGCTTCACCTATATATATGGGCCATATAACGGGAACAGGCAAAAATTTTATGGATAGAATGTTTGCCTTTATGAAGGAACATTTTGAAGTAACACTTCCAAATGGGAAAAAAGCAATTATTGTTTTAACTCAAGGACATAATGTGGAAAGTGCCTATAGAAGAGTTGCAGATGACCTGATAAATTTCTTCAATTCCTACGGAATAGAGACTGTATCTCAAATAATTGCAGCAGGAACTACACTTGAGGCAGAAAATATAAACAAAAATGTATTAGACCACGCCTATAGGGTAGGGGAGAAGTTAGTTATATAAGGGAGTAGTTATACTACTCTCTTTCATTTTACCCAATGAATTTCATACAGGTTGTGGTTGCAAATTTAACAAAAATGTATTAAAATAAAAGTCAAAATTTAATAATGGAGGTAGAAATATGTCTAAAATAACAGTTGACTATTCAAGGGTTTTAGGCTTTATAGGCGAACATGAAATAAAATATCTTGAATCACAAATATTAGATGCACACGATAAGCTACATAACAAAACAGGAGCAGGAAACGACTTTTTAGGATGGGTTACATTACCTGAAGATTATGATAAAGAAGAATTTGAAAGAATTATAAAGGCAGCAGAAAAGATAAAATCAGATTCAGATGCACTTGTGGTTATAGGAATTGGTGGTTCATATCTTGGAGCAAGAGCTGCAATAGAAATGCTAAATCATACTTTCTACAATGTACTACCAAAGGATAAAAGAAAGACTCCTGAAATATACTTCGTAGGAAATAATATAAGCCCTGTTTATTTAAAGGATCTTTTAGAGGTGTTAGAAGGAAAGGACATCTCAGTTAATGTTATTTCAAAGTCAGGTACAACAACTGAGCCTGCAATAGCATTTAGAATATTTAAGGAATATATGGAACAAAAGTATGGAAGAGAAGGGGCAAAGGAAAGAATATATGCAACAACAGATAAGGCAAGAGGAGCATTAAAGAAGCTTGCTGATGCAGAAGGATATGAAACCTTTGTTATTCCAGATGATGTTGGTGGAAGATATTCAGTATTAACAGCAGTAGGACTTCTTCCAATTGCAGTATCAGGTGTTGATATAAGAGAAATGATGAAGGGTGCAAGGGATGCAATGGATGAATGTGCAGTTCGTGATGTATTCAATAACCCAGCATACCTTTATGCAGCAGTGAGAAATGCTCTATATAGAAAGGGTAAGACAACTGAAATAATGGTAAACTATGAACCTTGTATGCATTACTTTGCAGAATGGTGGAAACAACTATTTGGAGAAAGTGAAGGAAAGGACAATAAGGGTATATTCCCAGCTTCAGTGGATTTCTCAACAGACCTACATTCACTTGGACAATATATACAAGAAGGTTTAAGAAACATATTTGAAACTGTACTTAACATAGAAAAGGTTAAAACAGATGTTGAAATAAAGGAAGATAAAGATAATATAGACGGATTAAACTTCCTTGTTGGAAAGACTATGGATTTTGTTAATAAGAAGGCCTTTGAAGGAACACTTCTTGCCCACTATGATGGAGGAGTTCCAAACATAGTAATAAATATACCAGAAATTACACCATATTATTTTGGAAAGCTTGTTTATATGTTTGAAAAGGCTTGTGGAGTTTCAGGTTATGTACTTGGAGTAAATCCATTTGACCAACCAGGAGTTGAAGCATATAAGAAGAATATGTTTGCACTTCTTGGAAAGCCAGGATTTGAAGCTCAAAGAGAAGAACTTGAAAGAAGATTAAACAATAGATAATAAGAATCCAGTTTGGTTTAACCAAACTGGATTTTCTTATGCTTTAAATTTACTCATCTGTTCGTTTAATCTTTCGGATATAGAATTGAGTTCGTTAGATAGTTCTGCAACACTATTTATAATTTGTTGCATCTCCTGTGATGATGCAGTAATTTGTTCAGATGAAGCAGATACTTCTTCAGCAATAGATGTTACAGATTCAACCCTTGATAGTATTAAATCCTTTGATTGAACTGTCTTATTTACCGTATTAAATGTTTGGTTTATATAAGGTGGAATATTTTCAATAGATTCAAGTATTTCATTAAATGAATTTACTGCATCTTGTGCCAATGCTATTTGTTCTTTTATTAAACTATCAACTTTATTTGAAGTATTAATTACATTTCCTGTTTCACCTATTATATTATCAACTAATTTTTTAATCTCATTTGATGATTCCTTTGATTTTTCAGCAAGCTTTCTAACTTCTTCTGCAACAACTGCAAAACCGCGTCCAACTTCTCCAGCACGAGCAGCCTCAATTGCAGCATTCAAGGACAGTAGATTTGTTTGTTCAGATATATTATTAATTACATCTGTTATATTAGAAATACTCTTTATTTTATCAGCAAGCTCGCTAAATCTTGAAATTACAAGCTTATAGGCTGTTAAAACTTCTTCAAAGTATCCTATTAGGTTTGATATTTTTTCCTTACCGCCATTTGCCTTTTCTTCAGTTTCATTTGTTTTATTTCTTACATTAGTAAGATTATTAATAATGTTGTTTAATTCACTTGTAAAGTCCTGAAGTTGTGTTACAATATCAGATAAATCAGCAGCCTGTTGCTGTGCCCCCTTTGATACATCCTCTATGGCAGTTGCAACTTCATCTGAAGCAATTAGCATAGTATTTGATGAAGAATTTAATGTATTTGACACAGTAAATATTTTTTCTGATGTCTTCTTTATTTCTAAAATATAGCTCTGCATTGTGTCTAATACTGAATTAATATTTTGTGCAATATAACCAAATTCATCATTCCTGTGAATTGGTATATTTACAGTTAAATCTCCCTCTGAAACGTGCTTCATTGTTCCTGCTATTGCGTTAAGAGGTTTTGTTACTAATCTTGTTGCAAAATAAACAAGTAACGGAAGAACTATTAAAATAAGAAGTATAACTAATATTGTTGTTTGTTTAATTGAATTACTAATGGTAAGAAGTTCACTATATGGCATAACGGAGGAGAACTTCCAACCTAAAAAGTCATTTGTGCTAAAGTAGCCAATATATTTTATTCCGTTATATTCAAATTCTATTTCTCCATTTTTATTGCTTAATATTTTGTTTCCATATTCAGTTGATGAAATGTTTTTATTCATTATTTCTTTTTTATCAGGGTGAACTATAGTAATTCCGTCCTTTTGCAGTACAAACAAATATCCTTTTTTACCAAGTTTAACCTCATCGATATATCGTGTTGAAATCTTTTGTAAATCAATAGAGAATATAAGTGCACCCGCAAAATCCCCATATAAACTTTTGATTGGTGCAGAAATAATAACAGATGGTTTTGTAAAATTATTATCTGCTATTGCAGAAGAAATAATTGGTTTAGACTGATGTTTTACATTTTTAAAAAAGTCATAATTTGAAAAATCAGCATCTTTTAGGGACTTTAACCCTGTTGTTGTATTAGGTTGTGCAATTACTTTTCCATCTTTATTTGTAATTAAAACAGCATTTAATTCTCCAAGGTTGTTTAAATATGATGTAACTGTATTATTTAAATAGTTTTGTATATCATCATTTGGTTCAACTTGCAGGCTATATGTATAATTTTTAATTATATCATTGGTTGTTAGTATATAGGCGATATTCATATACTGATTAATAGTCTTTGATATATTATTTGACGTATAAGCCTGTGTATTTTCAAGGTTTTTAAATGCATCATTTTTTGTTATATCAATTGACCTTTTATTTAGCATAGCACCTACTACAAGCATAGGTAGGATTGATATTAAACAAAATATGAGTATAAGTTTTAATCTAAAGCTGTGTTTCATCTTATTCTTTGAATCTGTTTCTTTTAAACGTTTAAGCGATAATAAATTAAAAACATTCTTAAAATTAATAGACTTAAATTTGGGTTTTTTTATACTCTTTTGTAGTTTCATAGAACTTCCCCCCCTGCGATGTTAAAAAAAGTAATGTTCTTAAATTAATTATATTAAAATTTTGATTAACGTGCAAACGTTTTAATGAAGAAATATTTAAAAAATTAAATAAGAGGATTTGATTACCTCAAATCCTCCTCAAGTTCCACAATCTCAAAATAATCAAAATCTATTTCCTCGATAAAATTATCCTGTTTAAAGGAAGTTTTAGAATACTTATTATACTCTTCAAGATTTTTAGGAAGCCAATAGGGTTTTTGAATATCAAGCTTTTGACATATTTCTGTTATACACATTTTAAGGTTCTCTTGATAATCCGCACCACCTTTAAACTCAGCCTCTTCGTGTCTTATTAGCTTATTATTTTTGTATATTTTTCCCCAAAGTCTCAACTATAGCACCATCCTTATTGTAATTATTTTTTAGTAAGGTATAATAATTTATAATAACACGTTTAGAAGTAAAATAAAATATATAAGGGTGAAATTATGAAACAAAAGGATTTAAATGAGGTTAGGTGGTGTTAAAATGGAGGTTCAAGTAACAAAATTAGCAGAGGATAAGATAAAGGAGGCAATAAAAACATATAATGAAAAGAATCAATTAAGAATATATGTAGAGGCAATTGCTTGCCACGGTGCAAAATTTGGTCTTGCCTTTGATGATATAAAGGAGGATGACATAATAGAAAAGGTTGGAGATATTACATACTTTGCTGATGAAAATGTTTTAAAATATTCCGATGGAATAAAAATAGATTATGTTTTAGAGCCAAAAGAAGGATTTATAGTAACTTCCTTAAGGCCAGTAAAATCAAGCTGCTCAAGTTGTGCAGGTTGTAAATAATAAAAAGGGGGATAAAAATATGATTATTACAACTACTCCTTCAATAGAAGGAAAGAAAATAGTTGAGTACAAGGGCATTGTTTTTGGAGAGGTCATAAGCGGTGTAAACTTTGTAAAGGATTTTATGGCAGGACTCTCTGATATTTTTGGAGGACGTTCATCTACTTATGAGGAAGAACTACTTTACGCAAGGGATAGAGCACTTGAGGAGATGAAACAAAGAGCACAAGCTTTAGGTGCCAATGCCGTAGTTGGTGTGGATATTGACTATGAAGTATTAGGACAATCGGGAAGTATGTTAATGGTTACAGCATCAGGCACAGCTGTTGTAGTAGAATAGGTGGCATTTTGCCACCTATTTATTTAAACTGTATTATAAAACTACTTCCCTCTCCTACCTTGCTTTTAACCTGTATGTTTCCATTATGAAGCTTAATAATTTCTTTTGCTATTGAAAGTCCAAGACCTCCTACCCCTTTTTCCTTAACCCTATAAAACCTTTCAAATATATAAGGCAGGTGTTTTTCTTCTATTCCTTCACCATTATCTTTTATAGTTATTGTAGGTTTATCTATATTGCTTATATTAATTTCAATTATTCCATCATCCTTTGTATGTTTAATGCAATTTGACAGTATGTTTAATATAGCCATCTCAAGGTAGTATCTATCGGCTTTCATTAATACATTATTTCCATTTATAAAAATACTCCTGTTTCCCTTTATTATTTTTATTTTATCTACGATATCATTTAACAAGGCATATAGATTTACCTCTTCAAACTTTAAATTTATATTACCTGACTCTATTTTAGAAAGCTCAAGGTTTTCATTTACAAGTTTATTTAACTTTTCAACCTCTTCAATTATATCCTTAATATATTCCTTTCTCTCTTCTATAGGAACAATGTCGTCATAGAGTGCCTCGGCATATCCTTTAATAATTCCAAGGGGGGTTCTAAACTCGTGGGTTACATTTGCTATAAAATCCCGCCTTAATTTTTCTGTTTTAGATAGGTTTTCGGCCATTGAGTTTATTGTCTTTGAAAGCTCTTCTATCTCATCATTTGTATTTATATTTAGTCTTATACTGTAATCTCCCCTTGATATATTCTTGGCAGCATCATTTATTTGGATGATTGGCTTTGTAAACTTGTTACTAATAAAGTATGCACCAACAAAGGATATAAGTATTGCAACAAATAAAAGATAAGTAAATTGTTTAGATATATTAGATACTGCATTGTTTATTTCAACTGTAGGTATATGAATAAATACAGCAAAAACATTACCATTTAATTTAGCTGGATAGCCAAGAGAAATAATCTTGCTCTGCCTTAACATTGCTTCATCTGTTCTATATATTATTTGACCATCTAAAACACTGCTTAAATAGTTTTTTTCTATATTCATTATTTTGCCTGTCATACCCATCATATGTGAGTATTCTTTGAAAACAATATCTCCATTGCTATCATAAATTGATATTTTTGCATTTAATGTGTTTGAAATTCTCTCTATTTCAGAAGTTAGCTTATCTTGGTTTAGAAGATTTTTTTCAATAACTTGTGCATAGGAAATAAGTTTATCCCTTTCAGTATTTGAGTAGTACCTATTTAATATGTTGCTTTGCAGAAGTACATTAAAAACTAAAAGAATAATCATTAAAAGAGATGTGTACACTATTAACTTATATCTTATTCCTCTCATTTTTTCACCTCGAATTTATATCCAAACCCTCTAACTGTTTGAATATAGTCCCTATACTCACCAAGTTTTTCTCTAATATTTTTTATGTGTGTATCAACCGTTCTAAGATCTCCATAATATTCATATCCCCAAACAGCATCAAGTATTTGTTCCCTTGATATGGCTATGTTTTTATGTTCATATAGATATAACAGAAGTTCAAATTCCTTTAATGTTAAATCAATAGTATGTCCGTTAACTCTAACCTCCCTTGCAGATTTATCAATAAGTATTTCTTCTGATTCATCAGTCTTTTTAACTCTTTTTAATATAGCACGAGTTCTTGCTACTATTTCCCTTGGACTTGCAGGTTTTACAACATAGTCATCAACTCCAAGGTCAAAACCAAATAATTTATCATCCTCCTCACCACGGGCAGTTAGCATAATAACAGGAACGTCGCTATCCTTTCTTATTGTTCTTAAAACACTCCAACCATCACGTTTTGGAAGCATAACATCAAGTATAATGAGCGAATGAATAAGGGGTGAGAATAAGTTTATAGCCTCTTCACCATCCTTTGCCTCATCAACTATATATCCTTCGTTTTCAAGATAAAGCTTTAAGACACGTCTTAATTTATCCTCATCTTCTACAAGAAGTATTTTGCTCATAAGAACACCCCCTAATATTGTTTTAACTATATATTAATACATAAAATCAAAAAATAAAATCAACTTCACAAAATCTACACAAAAATCCCATAAATAAATCACACTATGAAAATATAATCAAAGTATAAGATAAATAAATTAAATTTTTAGGAGGTAGATTAGTATGAAAATGAAGAAGATAGCATTAGGACTTTTAATAGTAGGGGCAGTATCAACAACTGCACTTGCTTATGCAGCCACAAGACCAGTGGATATAGTTTCAAAGCTAACAGGGAAAACAGTAGAAACTCTATATCAAGAAAGAGCACAGGGCAAAACATATGGAACAATAGCAAAGGAAGCAGGAAAGCTTGAGGAGTTTAAAAATGAAATGCTAAAGAATAAAAAAGAGATATTAGACCAAAGAGTGAAGGAAGGAAGGCTAACTCAGGAACAGGCAGATGAAATTTATAATTCTATTAAAAACAATATGGCAAACTGTGATGGAACAGGTTCACAAAGACTTGGTCAAAAATATGGTGTTGGTTTTGGAAATGCCCAAGGAAAAGGTATGGGAAATGGTACAGGATTAGGTCAAGGAATGAGAAGAGGATTTGGAAATGGGTTTAACAGGAGATAGGATGTATAAATAAATATATTAGAAGTTTAAAGGAAAATATAGAGGGTAGTAAACAATATATATTACTTGTTTACTACTCTTTCTATTTTAAATAGTTTATTATTAATATATTATTTTTGTGATATAATGAAAATTGAGAATTTTATGACAAGGTGGGTTGGCAATGCTTAAAAAGTTTGTAGATTTCATCAATAGACAAGCTATTTTAATTCTACTAACAGTAAACTTATTAGCAAGTTTAATACTTTTGTATGCCAAAAATGGTGGAGAGCAACCTGTGTTTGCAAAACCTCAATATCACTTTTATTTCATTACCCAAAATTCAATAGACCCCTTTTGGAATGAAGTTATAATGGGTGCAAATAAGGCAGCAAAGGATAATAATGTAGTAATAGAGTTTTGTTCACCAAGGTTTAATGATCCAAAGGAACAGTTAAAATATCTTGATATTGCTATTTTATCAAAGGTGGATGGAATAATTACTCACGTTCCAATAGCAGAAGATTTTACAAGCTTAATTGATAAGGCATACTTTAAGGGAATTCCTGTTATTACATTTGAAAATGATGATAACAAAAGTAAAAGATATTCCTTTGTAGGAATAAATAGCTTTGAGGTTGGTAAAAAGGCAGCGGAACTTATGATAAAAGCAACAGGAGGAAGAGCTAACATAGCAATAATCACAAGCAATGATTTAAATCAAGATTTGGTAGAAAATAACTTAAAAATGAACGGTTTTTTTAGTGCCATAAAGGATTATCCAGAAATGAAGGTTGTAAAAACCTATACATCTAAAATGGGCATTTTAAGTGCAGAGGAAATAACACAAAAGATTATAGATTCGCAAGAAAAAATTAATGCAATTTTTACAGTTAGTTCAGCAGATACCTTAGGAGCAGCACAACTAATTGTAGATAGAAACAAGGTTGGTGAGATAACACTTGTGGGCTATGGAAGTTCAGAGGAAATCATAAGATATATTGATAAGGAAATTATTTATGGAACTATATCAAGCGATCCCTTTCAGATGGGATACGAAAGCGTTAAAGCACTTATTGATATTAAATCATCGAAAAATGTACCCTATTATATAAATACAGAATTAAAGGTTTTAACAAAGGAAACGATTGAGGAATTCAAGAAAAAAAGCAATGAAAAGGAAAAACTTCTAAAGTGGGAGAGTTTTTATGAATAAAGAGTTTTTTAAATTCTTTGGGATTAGAAAAAAGTTAATTTTATATTTTTTGTTTATTATATTGTTATTAAGTAGCATAAGTCTTTTTTCCTATTATAGTGCGAATGTAGTTTTAAATAATACAAATAGAATAATAAAGGATTATATATACATAAATAACGTAAAAAATACAGTAAATAGCCTAATTACAGAACTTGAAAAATACTTAACTACTGCCTCCTCTGAAAGTCTTTTGCGTTATTATGATTACTATAATAGGCTCTCTGTAATATCAAGGGAAATACCAAGAAGTTTAGATTATAACGAGGATAATTTAATTCTAAAGGATATTGGTAATATGCTTGATGAACTTTTATCTGAAACTGATAAGGCTGTATTGGCAAAGAGAGGTAGGATAAGCAGTAGATACATAGCAAATTTTGAAAGGGTTACTGAAATAAGTGAATATATAAATCAATATAACAATAAACTGTTAGATAATACATTAAAGGGTGGAACAGAAAGATACCAAAATATAAATAGTAATATGAGGTTCATAATTTTCCTAACCTTTTTTGCAATAATTGTATCTATAATCGCCACATCATACATTGCAGTAGCTGCAACTTATAGATTAATAAAACCAATATCTGAGCTATCAAAATATGCAGAACGAATTACAGAGGGAGACTTAGAGGTTAAGCTTACTCAAACCCATACAGGTGATGAAACAGATATATTAACAGGTGCATTTATAAAGATGGTTGAGAGCATAAAGGATTATATAAGTGAACTTAAAAAACAAGCCGAGATGGAAAATAAGCTTAAAGAACAGGAGCTTCAAAATTTAAAAATGGGAAGCCTTCTTAAAGAGGCAGAACTTAAGTACCTACAATCTCAAATAAACCCCCATTTTTTATTTAATACATTAAACGCTGCGGCACAATTATCAACAATTGAGGGGGCTGATAAGACATCAGAGTTTATTGAAAACATAGCACAACTATTTAGATACAACCTTAAAAATATTGATGATTTAGTCTCCTTAAGGGATGAAATAGAACACGTTATAAATTATATGCAGATTTTGAAGATGAGATTTGGAAACAGGATAGACTTCTATACTGATATAGATGAACTTGCGTTAGATACCAAGATACCAAGAATAACACTTCAGCCAATTGTTGAAAATGCTTATATACACGGGCTTCAAAATCTTGAAAGAAAAGGAGAAATACATCTTAATGTAAAGGCTGAACTTGATTATGTATTAATTGATATTATTGACAACGGAACAGGAATGGATAAAGAGTGTATAAATGCAATAATATGTTCGAATAAAGATGAGGAGATTACTAAAAAACACGTTACAGGTATAGGAATGAAGAACGTTTTAGAAAGATTAGAGCTACTTTTTAACATAAAAGATAGAAGAGAGTTAATAAGTATTGAAAGTAAAATAGATGAAGGGACTAAAGTAACCTTGAAGATACCAAGATTTAATGTGGGACAAGGGGGATTAAAAGTATGTTGAAGGTTTTAATAGTGGATGATGAGTATCTTGTTCTTGAATATATAAAGATGATAATAGAAAAAAATTTTGATGATGTAAAAATTGTAGATACGGCAGCTACAGGACGTGAAGCAATAGAAAAGGCAATACAAACAAAGCCAGATATTGTTTTTATGGATATACATATGCCTGGCATAAATGGAATAGAGGCTATAAGGCAGATTAAGTCTACAAATAACGATATATTTTTTGTAATATTAACAGCCTATGAATACTTTGATTATGCAAAGGAGGCATTAAATCTTGGTGTTTTTGAATATCTTTTAAAACCTATAAATAAACTTAAGTTAATAGAAACCATTAATAATCTAAAAACTGCAATTGAAAAAAGAAGAAGAAATATAATGTTGGAGGTTGAACTAAAGGAGAGAATAAACAATATTGTACCATTTTTAGAGGGACAATTTATAGCATACAAGATGTTTAATATAGGAACATTAAATGATGTAGGATTTTATGAAAATGTTTTTAATATGTCATTAAGGCAGGGTTATGTTATGAGTGTTTCCCTTGAGGGTGATGGGCGTTTAGTAGGAAATACAACTCTTAAGGACAAATATGATAAACAGAATTTTTACGACCTGTTTAAAATAAAATTAAAAAGTATAGTTCCCTGCATTATATCCAATCCTTTATCGGATAGAATTGTAGCCTTTATCCCGACTGATGAAGATGAGGATGAATTTGTTAAATATAAATCCATTGAAACAGCAAAGAAGTTTGAAGAAAAAATAAAGGGTGCATCCAATTTAAAATATAAAATAGGAATAGGTAGAAATTATAGTATAGAAAATTTTAATAAGTCCTGTAATGAGGCGTATATTGCATCTTCTATAAATAATGGACAAACTATTGTTCATTATGAGGATATAAATCCTAATACTCAAAAGGATGATGTGTACCCTTGGAACCTTGAAACTGCCTTTTTAAACTGTATTGTTTCAGGGGATTTTAATGGTGCTAAGGAAGCTTTTAAATCAATATATGTTTGGTTAAGCAATGCATATGTTAATGATATATATAAAATAAAAACAAAACTTATAGAATTGGCCTTTAATGTAGATAAAGTTATTCCATATAAGCTTGATAATATTAATACCCTAAAGCAGGCATTTGTTTTGACGGTTTTAAAGGAAGAGGATATAAATGAAATAAGAAAAAGCTTTTTACAGTATATTTCAGATATCTCCCTTGAAATACAAAATAGAAAGCAGGAGCAGGTGGACGATATTATATCAAAGGTTTTAGAATTTATAAACAAAAATTATAAAGAAGATATTTCTCTTCAGGATGCAGCACAGCACGTTAATATTAGTTATTATTATTTAAGCAAAATATTTAAAAATGAGATAGGAAAAGGATTTACAGATTATTTAACAGAACTTAGAATAGAAAAGTCTATGCAATTATTATCTAATAGAAATATGAGTATAAAGGAGATATGCCAAGAGATAGGATATAATGACCCTAACTACTACTGCAAAATATTTAAAAAGATAACTGGAATGACCCCCACAGAATATAGAGCTTCAAGCAGGATAAGGGGGGATTATGTTGGTTAAGGATAGGTTTTTAAGAAATTCAATATTAGTTTCACTCCTCCTACTTCTCATAATACAAACAGCCTTAATTTTTATAAAGTTTTATAAGCCTTATATATATTTAGCTTCAAAAAATAGTGTGAAGGATGATAAAAAGAAGATAAGAATAGGTTTTTCGCTTGGTACTTTAAAGGAAGAAAGATGGATAAAGGATAGAGATATTTTAATGGCAAAGGCAAGAGAATATGACGCAGAAATCATAGTACAAAATGCAAATAATGACGACCAAGATCAACTAAATCAGGTTAAATATCTATTGGATCAGGGGATTGACGTGCTTTTGCTTGTTCCTAATGACTATATAAAGGCACAAAGTGCAGTTCAAATGGCAAAGGAAAGAGGAGTCCCAGTTATATCCTATGATAGATTGGTGCTTAATTCTAATGTTGACCTCTACATAAGTTTTGACAATGTAAGGGTTGGAGAGCTTATGGCAGAGGGAATATTAAATAAAATGAGATATGGCAATATTTTTATAGTAAATGGTGCAAAAAATGACTATAATACAAAGATGATTAAGGAGGGTTATGATAAAAAGTTAGAGCCTTATATTAACAATGGACAGATTAAAATAGTTGGAGAAGAATGGTGCCCTAATTGGATGAGGGAGTATGCCTTTAATGTTGTTGACAGAGAACTACAGAAAAAAACAGATATAGATGCTGTAATATGTGGAAATGACAGCCTTGCAGAGGGAGTAATTGAGGCACTTTCAGAACATAGACGTATAGGAAGGGTTTATGTAGTAGGACAGGATGCAGACCTTTGGGCTTGTCAGAGAATAGTAGAGGGTACACAACTTATGACGATATATAAGCCAATTGATAGACTTGCGGAAGAGGCAATTAAGATGGCAATAAAACTTGTAAAGGGTGAAACGATACAAACAAATAATAAAATATTTGATGGTAAATACTATGTTCCATATTATGTTTTAGAGCCTATTGCAGTAGATAAAAATAATATGGATGAAACCATAATAAGAGATGGGTTTCATCTGCGGGAGGAAGTATATTTAAAGAAGTAAATAAATATAAACCCCATAAAAGATTTGGTATTTTATCAATCTTTTATGGGGTATTTTTTTTATGTAAAATTTTGCAACAAAAAATTACCTATAAATTTTAAAAAATTCAGATAATTTACTAAAATATACTTATCCTACACAAATACCTACAGAGACAAGCCAAGATAAATATGCAATAATTTAGTTGAAGCTAATGAGTTAGAAAATTTTAAATTAGCTGAAAATAACAAAACAAAATTCAGGGGGGGTTTAGTATGATTAAATTGAAAAAGTTTATTTCAGCAGCAGTGTTAGGTCTTATGATGTTTAGCTTGACATCCTGTGGAACAAAAAAGGTTGATGTTGGTATAGTTCTACCAACAAAGGATGAACCAAGATGGGTTCAAGACGAAACAAGATTTAAGGAAGCTCTAAAAGACACTAACCATTCAGTAGAAATCCTATTTAGCCAGGGTTCATCAGCAAAGGAAAAGGAAAATGTTGACGCCCTTATAGCAAAGGGAATAAAGGTATTAATCATTTGTCCTCACGATGGTAGTGCAGCAGCTGCAGCAGCAGAAGCAGCTAAGAAGGAAGGTATTAAGGTAATATCCTATGATAGATTAATAACTAATACCGATGCAGTTGACTACTATGTAACATTTGATAGCGTTGCAGTAGGTGAAGCACAAGCAAGATACTTAGTAGAACAAGCTCAAGGTAAAGGAAACCCATTATATCTATATGCTGGAGCAGCATCAGATAATAATGCATTCCTATTCTTTGAAGGTGCTTGGAATGTTCTTCAACCAAAGATTGCTGATGGAACATTTGTTATAAAGAATTCAAGCGAAGCAGTAGCATTACAAGGTAAGGCAAAGCTAACTCGTGATGAGATGAGTAGAATAATAGGACAAGTAACTACAAACTGGGATTTTAATGAAGCAAAGAATAAGGCAGAAGCACACTTAACTGCAGCTTCAAAGGAAGATAAGGGTAATGTATTTATATTAGCTCCAAATGATGGTACAGCTCGTGCAATAGCAGATGCATTCGCAGCTGACAAGGATGTTACAAGCTATAAGATAACAGGGCAAGATGCAGAAAAGGCTTCAATACAATACATCATTGATGGAAAGCAATCAATGACAGTATTTAAGGATGTTAGAACACTTGTAAAGGATGCTATAGGAATGGCTAAGGATATACTTGATGGTAAGGAACCAAAGACTACTGGTTCATATAACAATGGTAAGATAGATGTCAAGGCAAAGCAAACTGAAGTAATAGTTGTAACAAAGGACAATGTAAAACAAGCTCTTATTGATTCAGGTTACTACAATGCTTCAGACTTTACAGGAATTAAGTAAAAGCAGTTTAAATTTATGAATAGTGGTAGCTTTGGCTATCACTATTCATTCATAAAATATTTTAATGTTTTATCAAGGAGCGAGCGGTGTTATGAGCGATTATATTTTAGAGATGAAAAATATAACAAAAACATTTCCAGGAGTTAAGGCTCTTGATAATGTAAATTTTAAGGTTAAAAGAGGAGAAATCCACTGCTTAGTAGGTGAAAATGGTTCAGGTAAATCAACTTTAATGAAGGTTTTAAGTGGTGTATATCCTTATGGAGAATATTCAGGAGATATAGTTTTTAATGGAAATATCCAAAGGTTTTCACATATATCAGATAGTGAAAAGGTTGGTATTGTAACTATATATCAAGAACTTGCACTAATCCCTGAACTTACAGTATATGAAAATATTTTTTTAGGCCACGAAATTAAAGAAGGTAAATTTATAGATTGGGAAGAGACAATAGTTAGAGCCAAGGAGATGCTAAAAAAGGTTAAACTTAATATAAATCCTTCAATTAAAATTAAAGACCTTGGTGTTGGAATGCAACAACTTGTTGAAATAGCAAAGGCCTTAAGTAAAAATGTAAAACTTTTAATACTTGATGAACCAACAGCTGCTCTAAATGAAGATGATAGTGAAAATCTTCTTAAACTTATAAAAGAATTAAAGGCACAGGGAGTAACCTGTATTTTGATATCCCATAAGTTAAAGGAAGTTTTAGAGGTTGCAGATTCTATAACAGTATTAAGAGATGGAAAAACAATTTGTTCACTGGATAGGGAAAAGGATAAGATTACAGAAGGTATTATTATAAAACATATGGTTGGTCGTGAAATAGATGATATATATCCAAAGAGAAATATAAAGAATTTTGGTGACAAGGTACTTGAGGTTAAGAATTTAAGTGCCTATGATTCTAATTTAAATAGGCAGATACTAAAAGATGTTTCCTTTAATGTAAGAAAGGGAGAAATAGTTGGTATCGCAGGGCTTATGGGTTCAGGAAGAACAGAACTTGCCTTGAGTATATTTGGCAACTCAAAGGGTTATAGAGTAAAGGGAGATATTTTTGTCAATGGAGAGAAGAAGAGATTTTTAAAACCAAAGGATGCAATAAAGGCAGGAGTAGCCTATGTAACTGAGGATAGAAAGGGAAATGGTTTGATTTTAATCGATGACATAAAATCAAATATAACCTTGGCTAATTTAAAGTGCCTATGTGAAAAGGGATTTATAAATCAAAACGAGGAAATAAAGGTTGCTAATGAATATAAGGCATCTTTGAAAATAAAGGCTCCAAGTGTAGAACAAAAGGTTGGGAATTTAAGTGGAGGAAATCAGCAAAAGGTTTCTCTTGGAAAGTGGTTATTTTCAAGACCACACGTTCTCATACTTGATGAACCAACAAGAGGAATAGACATTGGAGCAAAATATGAAATCTATACCCTAATGAATGAACTTGTAAAGCAGGGTATGAGTATAGTTATGATTTCATCAGAACTACCTGAAGTTCTTGGAATGAGCGATAGAGTATATGTAATGTCAGATGGGAAAATAGTTGGTGAATTACCAATAGAAGAGGCAACCCAAGAAAAAATTATGGAACTTGCAACTAATTAGGAGGCGTGGATATGGATTTTATTAAAGAAGCAAAACAACTTTTAAGAGAAAATATTCGTGAATATGGTATGTATATAGCCTTAGCAGTTATAATGCTTATATTTACAATAGGAACTGGTGGGTTATTTATGTCTTCAAGAAATATAAGCAACCTAATAAACCAAACTGGATACATTGCAGTTTTATCTGTTGGTATGACTTTGGTTATTGTAATAAGACATATTGACCTATCAGTTGGATATGTTGCAGGATTTTTAGGAGCACTCATTGCAATTTTACTTACTAAGTATGGCACTCCTGTTCCTGTAGCAATCCTTGTAGCATTGATATTGGGTTTACTCATTGGTCTTTTCAATGGATATTTGATTGCAAATGTAGGTATCCCAGCCTTTGTTGCAACATTGGCGGGTATGCTTGTGTTTAGAGGAGCACTTTTACTTGCTACAGAGGGTACAGGAACAATAATAATACCAAACAAAAGCTTTAATGCAATAGGAAATGGATATATTCCAGATATTGCAAATATAAAAGGAGTTCATCTTCTAACTTTACTAATTGGTGCTTGTGCAATTGTTTTCTATATCTGTAGTGAATACAAAACAAGAAAAAATAAGCAAAGATACAACTTTGAAGTTATTTCAAAACCTATGTTCATTTTAAAATTAATATTCATATCATCAATAATAGGATATGTAACTTGGATTCTTTCAGGATATAATGGTCTTTCTTGGACAGTAGTTATTGTAATTATTGTAGTTGCTGTATATCATATAATAACCACAAAGACATCCCTTGGAAGACATATTTATGCGGTAGGTGGAAATCCAGAGGCTGCAAAGCTAAGTGGTATTGATGTAAGCAAGATAACATTGATAGTTTTTGGTTCAATGGGACTACTTGCAGCACTATCAGGAATTTTATACACTGCACGTTTGCAATCAGCAACAACTACAGCGGGAACACTATTTGAACTCGATGCAATTGCAGCTGCCTACGTTGGTGGAGTTTCTGCAGCAGGTGGTGTAGGAAAGGTTACAGGTTCAATAGTTGGTGCGCTTGTTATGTCATCCCTTATTAACGGTATGAACTTGATGGGAGTAGGTATTTCATATCAATACATTATAAGAGGTGCTGTTCTTGCAGCAGCAGTAATATTTGATGTAAAGACAAGAAACAAGAGCAAGTAATTTTGAGAAGTTCCCCCTTAAATTATATATTTCCTATTAGATGAAAGGGTAGAGGCTGTTTAAAAATAGCCTTTATCTTTTTATTTTTATAGATAAATTGTATTTAATGAAATTTTAAATATAATTTAATTTCAAAAAAATGTCGAAAATTTAAAATTGTAATAGAATTATGACGATGATATAATAAAATATATAATATTTTATACATAAATAGGAAGTGTAAAGGAGGTATATTTTATAATGAAGAAAACAAAAAGAGGTAAACTTAGAAATAAGCTAACAAGTATCATTGTCCTTACAGCAATTATTCCCCTTTTATTAGTTTCATTTATTCTTATTAACAACAGTACTAAACTTGTTGAGGAGAAGGTAAATAATTTAACAAAACAAATATCTGTTGAAAAGGTAGCATATATAGATTCTTTAATAGATGTATCAAAGGCAGCAACAGAGTCTATAACAAAAAATGAAGTGATTCTTTCTGGTAATAGAGAAGATATATTTTCAACATTAACAAATTATAAAACATCAAATCCAAACTTTTTTCAAATTTATATAGGAAAACAAAATAAGGAGTTTATAATAATTCCGCAAAAGGAAATGCCAAGGGACTATGACCCTACACAAAGACCTTGGTATAAGGATGCAACAAGTAATTTTGGCAATGTAATAATAACAAAGCCATATAAATCAACTACAACCGGATATATGATGGTAACAGTTGCAAAGGCATTTAAATTAAATGATGGAACAGAGGCTGTTGTTGGAATAGATATAACTCTTGAGGCACTTATTGAACACATAGTTAAAACTAAGGTTGGAGATACTGGATATGCAGCACTGATACTTGAAGATGGTACAATAATAGCACATCCTAATAAAGAAATGGTATTAAAAAATATTGTTGAAGAATTTGATTTTGGGAAAAGTATGATTGAAACAAAGAGTGGAAATTTTAAATATAAGTTTAATGGAGAAAATAGAATAAGTGGGTTAGAACAGTCAAAGCTTACAAAATGGATTGTAGTTTCAACAATGAATGAAAGTGAATATAAAAAAGAGCTATATGCAAGCATATTTAAGGTGATTATAATACTAATATTGACATTGATTGCAATAATATCATTAGGCTATTATTTATCAATGCAAATTACAAAACCTTTGATAAATTTATCAGCATTGATGAAGATGGCAGCAGAAGGTGATTATACAATTGAAGTTGATGTAAATCAAAACAATGAAATAGGCGATATACAGGATAGCTTTAGGACTATGGTAGAGTCACAAAAGAATATGATTAAGGAAATTATAGAAAATGCCCACGAAGTTTTAAGTCAATCAGAGGGGCTATCTTCTATATCTGAAGAGATGGCATCGTCATCTGAGGAACTTGCAAAAACAATTCAACAGGTTGCAGAGGGTTCATCAGCCCAAGCCAATGATCTACAGGATATTGTTGCAGCAATGACGGATTTATCAAATAAAATTGAAAACCTATATGAAGAGTTAAAAAATGTAAAAAATGAAACTGATAATGCGACAGATAGGGCTAAAGTAGGTAAGGGAGAAATAGAAAGATTAGTGCAATCTATAGATGAAATTCAAAAATCCTTTGAATTAGTTGTGGATAAGGTTAATAACTTAACTACTTCTGTTAAGGAAATAAATAATATAACAAATACAATAAATACTATCTCAGAGCAGACTAACCTACTTGCATTAAATGCAGCAATAGAGGCAGCAAGAGCAGGCGATGCAGGACGTGGTTTTGCGGTTGTAGCAGAGGAAGTAAGAAAGCTTGCTGAAGAATCTAAAAAGTCTACAGCAGAAATAACACAGCTAATTAATTCAATTCAGATGGATGTTCAGGAAGTTATAAATTCATCAAACAATGTAAATGGCTTAGTAAAAGAGCAAACTAATGTTGTTCAAAATACAGTTGTTGCCTTTGGTGAGATTTTAGAATCTGTTGAAAAGGTTGCACCACTTATTGATAACACATATAGAGAAATGAATGTAATGGAAAAGGCTAAGAATGATGTTTTACAAAAGGCAGAAGGGGTTACTGCAGTTGTTCAAGAAAATACAGCAGCCTCAGAAGAGGTTGCAGCATCTTCAGAGGAACTTTCAGCATCTTCAGAGGAGGTAGCAGCAACATCTCAAAGCCTAAGTTCTATGGCTAATAATTTGGTTAATGCTGTAAAGAAATTTAAAGTGGAGTAACAATTACCCTTGACAAAATTTATCTATTTGTTATCATAAAATTTAAGAAATTAATATTTGTGCTATGAGAGGAAGGAGTAGCTGAATAAGTTGCTTTTAGCGAACCGAGGAGGGTGAAAGCTCGGTAGTAACCTTCAGTGAAGGGCAGCCTTGAGCACTACCTTAAAGTTGGGCGTTATGCCAATAAGGGTGGAACCGCGGAAGTAAACCTTTCGTCCCTTGCCGGGATGAAGGGTTTTTGTTTTGGAAAAAATAAAAAGAAGGAGGTACAAAAATGGCAGTTGAAAAGACAATGGATAAGATTGTTTCCCTTTGTAAAACAAGAGGTTTTGTTTTCCCAGGTTCAGAGATATACGGAGGTCTTGCAAATACTTGGGACTATGGTCCACTTGGGGTTGAATTTAAAAATAACGTAAAGAAGGCTTGGTGGAAAAAATTCATTCAAGAGAGTCCATATAATGTTGGTTTGGACTCAGCAATCCTTATGAATCCTGAAGTTTGGGTTGCATCAGGGCACGTTGGAGGCTTTTCAGATCCTCTTATGGACTGTAAAGAATGTAAAACAAGATACAGAGCTGATAAACTAATAGAAGATTTTATGAAAAATGAAGGAGTTGAAAATCCAATCGTAGACGGTTGGAGTAACGAAAGGATGAAGCAGTACATAGATGAAAATGGAATAGCTTGTCCTGAATGTGGAGCTAAAAACTTTACAGACATAAGACAATTTAATCTTATGTTTAAGACATTCCAAGGAGTTACAGAGGACTCAAAGGCACTTGTATATTTAAGACCTGAAACTGCACAGGGTATATTTGTAAACTTTAAGAACGTTCAAAGGACAACAAGAAAGAAATTACCCTTTGGTATAGGACAAATAGGAAAATCCTTTAGAAACGAAATAACACCTGGTAACTTTACATTTAGAACAAGAGAATTTGAGCAAATGGAACTTGAATTCTTCTGCAAGCCAGGAGAAGACCTAAAGTGGTTTGAATATTGGAAGGAATTCTGTAAAAATTGGCTACTTAGCCTTGGTATGAAGAAAGAAAACATTAGACTTAGAGACCACTCAAAGGAAGAACTATCCCATTACAGCAATGCTACAACAGACATAGAATACAAATTCCCATTTGGCTGGGGAGAACTATGGGGAATTGCAGATAGAACAGACTTTGACCTAAAGCAGCATATTAATCATTCAGGAGAAGATCTTGTTTATTTTGACCCTGAAACAAATGAAAAGATAGTTCCATACTGTATAGAACCATCTGTTGGTGCAGATAGAGTTGCCCTTGCCTTCTTAGTTGATGCCTACGATGAAGAAGAATTAGAGGGCGGAGATGTAAGAACAGTTTTAAGACTACATCCAGCACTTGCTCCATTTAAGGCAGCAGTACTACCACTTTCAAAGAAACTTTCTGATGAAGCCTTTAAGGTATATGAAATGCTTTCTAAGAAGTTTATGGTTGACTTTGACGAAACAGGAAGTATAGGAAAGAGATATAGAAGACAGGATGAAATAGGTACTCCATTCTGTATAACCTTCGACTTTGATTCATTAAATGACAACTCAGTTACAATAAGAGATAGAGACACAATGACTCAAGTTAGAATACCAATTGAAGAAGTTGCAAAATATATAGAAGAGAGATTAGAATTTTAAAGAGGTGTAATATATGGAAATTGATGCAAAGGCACTTGTTCTAATGAAGAGGGAAAATGGAGTTCTTCAGGAGGAACTTGGAAGCTATGAGATTGAAGAGGGTTTAAATTTAGTCTATAAGGCGTATGTTGAAGATGGTAAGGTTTATCTTTTCCTCACCACAAAGGATGATGTTACAGATGAGGAATATACACAAATATATGAGATGTATGACATAGAAAAGTACAGCCAGATGGGATACAAGGTAGAGGAGATAGACGATGAATACAACCCAATGTGGTGTGTAGAGCTTGACTTTGTAGATGACCACGAAGAGATGCAGGAGAGATTAAATGATGTAATTTTATTCCATAATGATGAGATGAATAGAATATATGAAGAAATAAGGTAAGTTAAAAACAGCCCACCTTATTAAAGTAAGGTGGGCTGTTTTTGATAAGGTATTATATAACAAAACACTCTACAAATTAATAAATACTAATCATTTAGACATATCTAAATAAAAATTTATTACTTCATCTAATTGTTTACTAATACTTAATACTCTTTTATCTGATGTTCCATATAGATTTATATTATCTTCCAGTATATTACGTAGTTTTATAATTTCTGATTTTAGTTTTTTTATTTTGTTCTGCTTATTATTTACAATATTTCTCATCATACCCATATACCCTCCTCCTTTTAAGTTCACAACGCGACAATTCGAAATTTTAAAACAAATTAACTTAAAATGCAATATTTATTACACTAAATTAACATACATCCAACCAAATTAATAAAAATATAATAATTAATAATGTGATGTCGATAAATGTCAAAACAAAGCAGTTTACATCAATTTATGTCATATGATATAATTTAAAATAGATTTTTAAATTTAAAAGTTTAATATACTAAAATAAGAATTAAAAACCAATAAAGAATCTATTTTAAATAATTGAATACAAATTAATGAGGAGGTTTTTTAATGGTGAGAGGGAATAGTACAGGGAGTAAAAATCTTCTCAAAAACATTAAAATGATTTCTCTTATACTAATCTTAATTGCCTTTATGGGAGCTTCATTAATTGGTATTTCATTATTAGGAATGAGCAATATGCGGGTATTAAGTGGGGATATGAATAATCTATATAATGAAAGGATGCTACCATCCCTTGAACTAAAGCATATTGAAACAGAGTTTTATAAGATAAGATTATCTTTGGTACAGATGGTCTATTCAAATAAGTATGATGAAGCATTAGAACAAAATATAAACAAACAAAAAGATAGCATTGACAAGATACTTGAACATTATAGAAATACTAAAATGAATGAAGAACAGAAGAAGATGTTATTAGAAGTAGAAGGTACATATAATGCATATATGGAAAATTCAAAACTATTAATAAATAAATTAAAGACAGGACAATCAATAGCTGCAGAGGAAATTCAAAATTTAAAAAGTTTAACTGAAAATATTCAAAATGCAATAGATACATTAGTGCAAAAAAATGCATCTGAAGCAACAATAGCAGTTGATAGAGCAAATTTACTATATTCTAAATCAAGAAATATAATGCTTAGCGTGTCTTTAATAATGGTAATTATATCAGCAGTTTTTGCTTATTTGGTTACAAAATTATTAAAAAATTCAATGGCACAAATAAACTATGTTGCAGAAAAGTTAAGTCAATATGATTTTGCAGTAGAGCTGGATACTGAAGGAAAAAATGAATTTATAGAAATGAATAAGTCTCTATCTAAAGTTATAGATAATATGAAGAAGGCGTTGGCTGAAATAAAAGAAAATACAGAAATCCTAAGTGCAAGTTCACAGGAATTATCTGCAACATCAGAGGAGATGGCATCATCATCACAGGAACTTGCAAAGACAATGGAACAGGTGGCAGAGGGTGCAACATCTCAGGCAAATGACCTACAGGATATAGTAAATTTAATAGCAGATTTAACTACAAACATAGAAAATGTATACGCTGAACTTAGAAATGTAAAGACAGAAACAGATAATACAACGGATAAGGCAAACATTGGTAAAAAAGAAATGGACAAGCTTATAAAATCTATAGAGGAGATAAAAAATGCCTTTGACGTTGTTGTAAATAAAGTTGGAACACTTACAGCTTCAGTTAAGGAGATAAACAATATAACAAATGTAATAAATGCAATTTCAGAACAAACAAACCTACTTGCCTTAAATGCAGCAATAGAGGCGGCAAGAGCAGGAGAGGCAGGACGTGGATTTGCAGTAGTTGCAGATGAAGTTAGAAAGCTTGCAGAGGAATCAAAGAAATCAACAGCAGAGATAGTTGAACTTGTAAATTCAATCCAAAATGATACAGATGAAGTTATTAAAACATCAAATGAGGTTGAAAGTTTTATAAAGGCACAAACAACTGCTGTAGAAAATACAGTAAACTCCTTTGCTGATATTTTAGATTCAGTTGAAAATATAGCACCTCTTATGAATAGAACATATGATGGAATGGATAAAATAGTAAAATCTAAGGATGAGGTTTTATCAAAGGTAGAAGGGGTAAGTGCAATTGTAGAGGAAAACACAGCAGCATCAGAGGAGGTTGCAGCTTCATCCCAAGAAATATCAGCAGCATCAGAGGAAGTTGCTGCGACAGCACAAAACTTAAGTGCTATGGCTATGGATTTAGCTAATATAGTAAGTAGGTTTAAGGTTGAATAAATGAGTGCCATAAATTTTTATGGCACTTTTAATAATAAAAAAATTAATATAGAAAAGGGGCATTAGAATGAGGCTTTATATATTGACAGAAAAATTAGAAGGACAGATACTTGGTAATACTATTTATAATGATAATGGAGTTTTATTTTTAAGAGAAGGAAGTCCATTGACAGCTAATGCTATTAAAAAACTTAAAAATATGGGTATTAATACTGTATATATAAAAAGCGAAGATAAAGAGGATGATTTTAGCATTCAGGAAGTATTAGAGTCTCAAATAAAATTAAGGCTTGTAAAAGAATTAAATGGTATTTTTAATGAAGTGAAGACTAAAAAATATGTAGATTATGAGAAGTCATATAAAATTGTTAAAGAGATTTTAGAAAATATTAATATGTCTGAAAATGCAATTTTGTTAAACAATTTGATTTATAAAGATGAAATAAGTTGTTTATCTATCCATTCAATAGACGTTGCAATATTATCAATTATTATTGGAGTTAATAAAAGATATGATGAAAAGAAACTTTATAATTTGGGCTTAGCCGCACTTTTACACGATGTAGGTAAAGTTATAAATAGTGAAAAGGATCACCACACTATTTTAGGGTACAATCTGTTAAAATCAAATGTTATGTTTAAAGCAACTACATATACATCAGTTTATCAACACCACGAGATGAACGATGGCAGTGGGCCATTAGGGTTAAGGGGAGATAATATATTTGAATTTGCAAAAATAATAAATATATGTGATATGTATAAGAACTTAATAGAAAAGGAAAAGCTAATGCCTCACCAAGCAATAGAACATATATCCGCTCTTACAAATAAAGTGGATCAAGATATTTATAGAGATTTTATAAAAAATATATATTGTTATCCAAATGGATTAAGAATTCTATTAAATAACGGAGAAGAAGGTGTAGTAATAGCTCAAAATAAAAACATTGGAACAAGACCAATAGTAAAGGTTAAAAAGGATGGAATAAATCACTTTTATAATCTACAATCTGAGTTGACGTTGTTTGTTGAAAAGGTATTGTTGTAGTTTAACATTATATGGAACTCATTATAAAAGTCTCCTATGCTTTATGTATAATTAGCATAGGAGATTTTTTAAGTTTGATGGGGAAGTTTTAATGTTAAAGGGTTTAAGTTCAATTTTATTGAACTTAAACCTTAAAGAAGAAAGGTGAATGTGTAAATGAGATTAGCATTGAAATTAATTTTTTATACAAATAAATATTAGATTTATAGCAATAATAATATAAATAATTAAAAACTGTCTACAGTTTTTAACAACACAATCTATTCAAAAAAAGTGATAGTCAGTTTGGCGGTTAGCCAATTAGGGGGAAGTACTGACTATCAAAAGCCATTGTCAAGTATATAATATAACAAAATAATACAAAATTCAACATTAAATTACAAAATCCAATAAAATAATTCAAAAAGAAAAGATAGTCAAAGTTATGCTGGGGTGTTACAGAAAGGGTACTTTGACTATCTTTAAAGATGATTGGGGAAAAGTAGATTTATTGGGGAAAGCATATTTGTTTGTAATTCTATAATATAAAAAATATGACAAAATACAAGATAAAAATACAAAATAATTCAAATAAATTTTGTAATTTAATGATTATAGAAATTATATATTTTAAAAATAATTGCAATTTAGTAATTTCATAATGTAAAAGAATTTAATTTAAAATAGTAAAATTGTAAAAAAAGATAATGAACATACTATTCAAAAATTGAAAACAATAAAGGACTTAGGAATTAAGTTGATATTAGATGATTTTGGAACAGGTTATTCTTCCTTGAGCTATCTAACATATATTCCTGTTGATAGAGTTAAATTAGACAAGTCTTTAAATGACAGGTTTGTGAATAAATATAATATAGAAACTATAAAAAATATTATTGGCTTAATAAAAAGTTTAGGTTTAACTGTTACGGCAGAAGGAATTGAAAATATGGAACAGGTAGAAATACTAAGGGAAATAGGATGCGATTATGTTCAAGGATATGTTTTTTCAAAACCACTACTTTCTGAAGGGTGCATAGATTTATTAAAAAATTAATTGTTAGGGCAGGTATTCAATTAGAATGCCTGTCCTTTTTTATATGAGAAAGATTTTAGGAAGATTAATCATTTAGGCTATACATAAAATTTAATATGAACTTTTGGGTTATTTCCTATTTTTAGTAATGAAATTACAAAAAATTAATTGGTATTCTACAAAATATTACACAACAATTAGACAAAATAATACAAATTTTTTTAAAAGATTTTGCTATAATAAAAATAAAGCGTGGTGAAAATAATGATTACAAAAGAAGTACTAAATAAAGAAATGCAGAAGTTAAATGAAATGATAGAAATGAGTGATAAGTATTCCTATGAAGATATTTTAAAGCAGAGCCAGTTGGTAGATAAGCTAATTGTCGATTTTATGAAGAAAACAAGCAAATAAGGAGAGAAAAGAAAATAGAAATAACAGAGGAGAAATCTTAAAATACCTGTTCTATTTATGTGATAGAACAGGTATTTTTTTATCTTATTATTATCTTTGTAATGTCCTGTGATGGGCCTTCGAATACCTTAATCTTTTTTAGTTTTTTTATATTAGGGTAGAGAAAATTCTTATCAACGTCAAAAATCATAAGTTTAAAGTACATCCAAAGATTTTTAAATTCAAGTTTTCTAAAATTATTTTTATCTAAAAGCCCTGGTATTATCATTTCTATTTTATCTTTATATATTAAAACTTCAATGCATCTATTTATGTTAAGATAATTTCTTTCAATAAGTGCTTTAGCTACACAAAAGTTGATAATATCCATATTTTCATATTTTTTAATAGATGACAGAGTTTGGCTTATTCCATTAAGTTGATTTAAAATGTTCCCTGTACAAACCTTTATGTTAGCATCTGAACCAGATGTGAAATCCTTTATTAAAACAGAGGTGTGGGGAAAATAGATTTGAGGATTTTTGGAAAAAAGGAGTATTCCACCAAGGGTTGGATATATTTTTTTAGTTTCCCTATCTTGATATAAAAATCCCGATGAAATAAGCTGTACTTCAGCATTTTGATAGTTAAGACCAGAAAGATTAAAATATTTTTCTATAAGCTTAAAATCATAGTCTGATATTTGAGCATTAAAAACTGGAGTTTGTTCAATATGAATAAGTCCATATTCTTGAAGCATATATGCAATCTCTTCCTTATGCATAAAATCAGTTGTTGAACCTCGCCTTATATAAAAGGCACCATTTTCTTTAAGTTGATGAGGCTTATTGTTGGAATTATATATAGTTATAATTCCAAGGTATTTTCCGTGATAGTTTACAAGTTCTGCAGATACTGTAGCAGGAGGGTCAAGCCTTGTACTTATTATCTGCTGTATTTTTTCTTCATTAAAATCATCCTTGTTTATTCCTACTATTTTTTTAGTCTTATCCTCGATGCCATAGATGATGTAACCTCTTCCACCATAGCTATTGGCAATAGCACATACATCCCTTGCAAGTTCCTTTTTTTCACCTTCTGTATTTAATGATATATCCTCTTTATAATCAAGTTTTGGCCCCTCAGGTTTAGATAGCAAAAGCTTTAATTTTTTTACATCCACGCATATTCACCTCAATATTATTATATTCCTTAATAAGAAATAATTGGTTTACTTACTTATAATTTTAATGTATAATCTATTTTTATAAAACACATTTAAATTAATTATATTTTATGTTAAATTTTTAATTTGGTTGTTAAGAAATTTTAAAAACAGACGATAATTAAGTGTTAGAACAAATCTGTGGGGGGTATTCTAATGTTTTTTAAACGAAGGAATAAAGAAATAGCAGTAACAAAGGATGAATTTGTACCTGAGGTTAAAGCAAATAAAAGGGATGCAAAACTTGCACTATTAAAGAAAAACCAAAGGGCAATAGTGGACAGGATAACTTCAAAGCTTGATGAAACAAAAAACACTACACAGGCATTAATTAGTTCTATAACTACAATAACTAAGGATGTAGAAGTTCAGATGGATGCAATAGAGCATCTTGTTCACGAGATAAATCAATATACTGCACTTGCAGAGGAGGTATATGCAAGTACGATAAATTCAGAACAGATAGCAGCACAAACATTAGAGACTGCAAAGATGGGCAATAGTGCCGTTGAGGTTTCAATAGGTGCAATGAATGAAATAGAAACATCAATGAATTACGTAAAGGATGCAGTTATTTCACTTGAAGAAAAGGCATCACATATAAATGATATGTTAAAGATTATAAGGGATATAGCAGAACAGACAAACCTATTATCCCTTAATGCCTCAATAGAAGCAGCACGTGCAGGAGAGGCAGGACGTGGTTTTGCAGTTGTTGCAACAGAGGTTAAAAAGCTTGCAGAGAGAAGTAGGGAATCTGCAGATACAATTTCAAAGACTATACAGGAAATAAATTTAAGCATAAAGCAAACAATAGATGCAATTCAAAGGAGTAACCTTAAGGTTAAAGAGGGCGTTGAAAAGGCAAACCATACTATGGAGGTATTCAATAATATAATAGAAGCTGTAAACACAACAGCAAGAACCTCAATAGAAATAAAAAATGCAATACAAGAACAAACTCAAAGCTTAGAAAAGGTTATAAACTCCACAGAAGATATGAATAAAACCTCAGAAAAGGTTATGGCAAAGGTTGAATCAGCAGCCCTTTCAACAGAGTATACAAAAAATGCAATAGAATCACTAATAGAGGTATCCAACGATTTGAAAAATGTTTCAGATAATCTTTTAAGCAGGATAGATGAAGTTGAAGAGGAAAATAGAGTTTTAAGGACAACAATAAATGGAACTCCATCAACAATAGACCCTGCAATGGCCTTTGACCAACAGAGTGCTAAGATATTTATTAACGTTCACGCAGGGCTGTTAACCCCAGGACTTGGTGTAGAGATATATCCTGGAGTTGCAAAGAGCTGGTATGTTGAGGAGGATAACCTTACTTGGATTTTCAATCTAAAAAAAGGAGTTAAATTCCATAACGGAAGAGAAGTTACTGCACAGGATGTAAAATACTCCTTTGAAAGACTTTTGAGTCCAAAGCTAAATTCACCAAATTCTTGGTTTCTATTCGATATAGAAGGTGCATCAGAATACAATCAAGGGAAAATAAGAGAGGTTTCAGGTATAAAGGTATTAGATAAATATTGTATTTCACTAAAGTTAAAAAAGCCCTATACAGGATTCTTACTAAACCTTGCTCAAAGCTGTTGTGCTATACTTGCTAAAGAGGATGTGGAAAGAGGAGTATTTACAGGCTGTGGCCCATACAAAATAACTAATGTGAGTGAAAATGGATGTGTTCTTGAAGCCTTCCACGACTATTTTGGAGGATGTGCATATATAGATAGAATAGAAGTAACCTATGTAGATGATGAAGTTATTAAGAAGTTTGTAGATAGAGAATATGATTTCATTCCAGTTGACGATAGAAATACTCTTGAAAAGATTAAAGAGGCAGGTCTAAGTAACACTGTAAAACTACAAAATGTTATGACAACAACCTATGCAGGAATAAATTTAAGAAGTTCATCTGCCTTTGTTAAGGATAAGGATGTAAGAAGGGCACTAAACTATGCAATAAACAAGAAAAGAATAATAGATGAAGTAATGGGTGGTATGGCTGTTGAATCAAAGGGACCACTTCCACCAAGTATAATCGATAACAAATACTTAAGAGGTTATGAATACAGTCCACAAAAGGCAAGGGAGATTTTAAGTAAATAGGGTATAAAGGAGAAGTTAGTTATACAAATAAGACAAGGAAATGGTACCTCTGCAAACGAAAGAATAGCAGAGTATATGAAGGAAGATCTAAAGGCTGTTGGAATTGAATGTGTAATAGATAAAGTTCCTGCAGATAAGTACCTAAAGCCTGAAAGTATTGCAAAATGCCATATATTCATAAGTGGTTGGGTTGCAGATACAGGTGACGCAGACAACTACTTAGAACCACTGTTTAACCCAGCAAATTTCACAGATTTTACAGGATATGAAAATCAAGAAGTTTTAGAACTTATGGCAAGGGCAAAGACAATAGTAAATCCTGAAAAGAGAATAGAAATGTATAAAAAGATACAGGAGATAATTGTAGATGATGCACCTTGGGTATTCTTATATCATCCTCAATCAGGATTTGCAGCCCATAAACATCTTGCAGGTGTAAGATTAAGTTCACTTGGAAAGACGAAGTTTGATGATATTATGATTATAGAATAAAGTGTACTTAAAAGTAGACAAGTTAACAAAGATTTGCTACAAACTGTACAGGAAATCGGACAAATTATGCCAGTAGGCTATATAGAGTGTATCAAAGACAGGACAAATTTTTTATGTCCTGTCTTATTTTTTTACAACAATGTTTAGGTTACAACTATTTTTATGTAAAAAAGTTGGCATAGAAATTGCTATGTTAATAACGAAAGTTAATTTTATAACAAGTTTGGGGTGATTATATGGATTTTTCATTAACAAGAGAACAGCAGCTATCAAAACAAATGTTTGAAAAGTTTGTAGAAAATGAAGTAAGACCAATAGCAGCAGAGATTGATAA